>JBKJLG010000048.1:0-4953 GCA_046596995.1 Chitinophagaceae bacterium | reverse complement strand
GCAGTTATATTATCAGCCCAATGCACAGATAAAAGAATTAACCAAACTACTCCCGCCATCTTTGAAAAATATCCTGATGTATATGCATTAAGCCATGCGAACCATGAAGAATTATTTGAATTGATAAAAAGTATTTCTTACCCAAATAATAAAACAAAACACATTATTGGCATGGCTAAAATGGTGGTAGGAAATTTTAACGGTGAAATACCCATGACGGTTGCTGAACTAACGCAGTTACCGGGTGTGGGCAGAAAAACCGCGAACGTAATAACCTCTGTAATAGATCAGCAGCCCAATATGGCAGTAGATACGCATGTATTTAGAGTTTCGGCAAGGATAGGTTTAACTAAAAATGCCACAACTCCGCTGGCAACCGAAAAACAACTGTTACAACACGTGCCGCAGCAATATGTCTATAAAATGCATCACTGGCTAATTTTACATGGCAGGTACATCTGTGTAGCCAGAAAACCAAAGTGCGAAATTTGCGGTTTAAAGCCTGGGTGTAAATATTATAATACAGTTGTTACCAAAAGCACCATTATCCGCAAATAATTAATATTTTCATCCTCGCAACAAAGTGCACATGAGAGTTACGACTTCAATTATTTTTTTATTTTTTGTATTAGGTTTTGCCAGTCCTTTAAAGGCACAATATTATTTTTACGACAACAATTATTTTGATCGCCCTCTATTATTTGAATTGGGCGCCTCAGTAGGAGGCATGAATTGCCTTACCGATTTAGGTGGTAAAAAAGGCAAAGGTAAAAAGCTAATAAAAGATGTAACCCTTAAAAACACACAGGTTTCTGCAGGTTTGTATTTTGCAGCTATTTATAAAAATGCGATAGGCATTAGAATGGAAGCTACTTTCGGACAGGTGAATGCGTACGACAGTATCTTAAAAAAAGTTGCGCCCTCAACTTTTGGACGCTACGAAAGAAATCTTAGTTTCAGAAGTTCTATTCTGGAAGTTGCAGCAAATGTTGAATTGTATCCACTATCCATATTAGGAAAGTTTGATGATGAAAGAGAACCATCGAGGTTGTCGCCCTATGTTTTGGCAGGATTAGGTTTGTTCCATTTTCAGCCACAGGCTAAACTAAATAATATTTGGGTTGATTTGCAGTCTTTGCGATTGGAAGGCCAGGGTTTTTCAGAATATCCTGATAGAAAAAATTATAAGCTTACGCAGTTAGCTCTGCCGGTTGGTATTGGTGTTAAATATGATCTTTCAAGAATATTAAATGTACGGGCAGAATTTGTTTACCGTATTTTAACCACGGATTACCTCGATGATGTAAGTGAAATTGAATATATAGACCCTGCTGTATTTTCAAATTATTTAACCGGGGCAAAGCTTGCTAACGCCTTGTTACTTTACGATAGAAGAAATGAAATACATCCCGAAGGCTCTGGTCCGGGCGAAAGAGGGAATCCAAAAAATAATGATTCCTATTATAGTTTTAATTTAAAGTTGGGTTTGATTTTGGGAAGAAGTGAAAGAAGATAAACCTACACCAACAACTTCTTTATCTCCTCCACCATTTCATGTTTGGTAAAAGGTATGCCCATAATTTTATTGTATCCTTTCGCATCTACTAAATATTGATCACGTATAATTTTTATAAGCTGGCCATTATTTAATTCGGGGATTAAAACGTGTTCAAAGTTTTTAATAATATCTCCCAAATTTTTAGGGAAAGGTCTGACATAACGCAGATGAGCATGAGAAACCTGATGACCTTCAGCCAATAGATCTATCACGGCACTTTTTATTGCTCCATATGTACTTCCCCAGCCAAGCACTAATACTTTTCCTTTTTCCGGTCCGTTATCAAATTTTTGTTCCGGAATATGATCAGCAATCTTATCAATTTTCTCCTGTCTTATTTTCACCATCATCTGATGATTTTCGGGATCGTAGGAAATGTTGCCGGTAATATTTTGTTTCTCAAGTCCTCCTACTCTATGCTCCAGCCCGGGTGTGCCCGGTATAGCCCACGGACGCACTAATTTTTCATCACGCAAATAAGGTTGAAAAATTTCTTCGTGATGACCAAGTTCAGTTTTAAAATTTACTTCTATTGGTGGAAGATCATCGGCGGAAGGAAACTTCCAGGGCTCGGCTCCATTGGCAATGTAACCGTCACTTAAAAATATAACTGGTGTCATGTGGTGTACGGCAATTCGTACTGCTTCGTACACTGCGCTAAAACAATCACTTGGGGTTGATGCAGAAATTATCGGCATAGGGCATTCGCCATTTCTACCATAATAAGCCTGCAACAAATCACTTTGTTCTGTTTTTGTTGGTAAACCGGTTGATGGGCCTCCACGCTGAATATTGCAAATTAATAATGGAATTTCCAGCATTACTGCAAGCCCCATCGCTTCTGCTTTTAAGGCCATCCCCGGACCGCTGGTAGAAGTAACCCCAAGGCTGCCGCCATACGATGCACCGATGGCTGAAGTAATTGCGGCTATCTCATCTTCTGCCTGAAAAGTTTTTATACCAAAAGCTTTGTGGCGGCTGAGTTCGTGCAAAATATCGCTGGCAGGTGTTATAGGATAAGAGCCTAAAAATAATTGCAATCCACTTTTTTGCGAAGCAGCAATTAAACCATAGCTAACCGCCTGGTTGCCCATAATACTGCGGTATGTGCCCGAAGGCATTTTTGCTTTTTCAACAGAATATCGTGTGGTGAAAGTTTCTGTGGTATCACCAAAATTGTAACCGGCCTGTAAAACTTTTATATTGCTGTTTAAAATGTCTTCCTTCTTGCCAAATTTTTCTTTTAAAAATTGAATGGTATTATCCATACTGCGGTTATACATCCAATATAAAAAACCCAGCACAAACATATTTTTTGCACGGTCTTTTTCTTTTGTGCCCATCTCAAATTCCTTAAGAGATTCACGGGTCATTTTAGTTACATCCATTTTTATCACTTCGTAACCTTCCAAACTTCCATTCTCCAATGGGTTAATACCATCGGGATAATTTGCAAGGCGTAAATTTTTTGCGTCGAATCCATCTGTATTGGCAATAATTTTTCCGTTGCGTTTTAAACCTTTAAGATTGGTTTTTAGGGCAGCGGCATTCATTGCCACAAGTACATCACACATATCGCCGGGTGTAAAAATTCTATCGCTGCTAAAACGCAGTTGAAAACCCGAAACGCCTGGCAGTGTACCTTGTGGGGCTCTTATCTCGGCGGGAAAATCAGGAAATGTTGCCAGATCAATACCCATCATGGCAGTATTGTTGGTGAACTGGCTGCCTGTTAATTGCATACCATCGCCGGAGTCTCCTGCAAATTTTATTACAACATCCTGTAAAACCTCTTCTTTCGTTTCCATGTAAGCAAATTTAAAAAGATAAAACGTAATTACAGCATACCTAATTAAACGATAAAAAGATTATAAGATCAGGATTATTGAATAACAACTTTTAGCAAAAGTTTTATACCATCTATATAAAGACAATGTTATTTTTCTTTATTTTTAATCTCTAAATTTTAAAACAAAATGGAACTATTTAAATCAGGTAACCCTGCATTAAAAGAAAAAACATTTGAAAATACAATTGTAACAGACCTTACACAGGTAATGACCGTTAGAGGTACACTGAATAAATTCGGTTTTTTATTTTTAATGGTTATGGCTACAGCATTCTATAGCTGGAAAGAATTTGCAGAAGGCGGAAATGTACAGCCACTTATATGGATTGGCGCTTTGGGTGGTTTAGTTGTTGCATTGGTAATAACTTTTAAAAAAGAATGGGCTGCATACCTGGCGCCGCTATATGCGCTACTTGAAGGACTTTTTGTAGGAGCAATCTCAGCCTATTATGATTTTGCTTTTGCAGATAAGGCTCCCTTTATAATTGTTACAGCTGTTGGTTTAACTTTCGGTACTGCAATAGCCATGTACATTTTATATTCGGCACGGATCATAAGAGCTACGGAAAGATTTAAGTCTATTATTATTACTGCTACAATGGGCATTGCCATCTTCTATTTAATTACGATGGTATTGAGAATGTTTGGAATGAATGTGCCTTTTATTCATGAGGGAAGTACCTTCGGAATTATATTTTCTTTATTTGTAGTGGGTATTGCTGCACTAAATTTAATTTTAGATTTTGATATGATAGAACGTGGTGCTGAAGCCGGTGCCCCAAAATTTATGGAATGGTATGGCGCATTTGGTTTGTTGGTAACTATCGTTTGGTTATACTTAGAAATATTACGCCTGCTTGCAAAGCTTAGCAGCAGAAGATAATTGTCCGAATTTGTCTGAACCATGATTTATTGATTAGGGGATTAATTGGATTTGCTTTCGAATAAAATAGATTTTTAATCTTGTTAATCTATTTAATCTACCCAAATCATGGTTCAGATATATTTATAAAACCCTTTTCCCGTTTTTCTTCCCAACTCACCTTTTTTTACTTTTTTAATTTGGATATGGGATGGCGCAAATCGTTCAGTTTTATTAAATGCTTCGTACATACTTTGGGTTACTGAAAGATTTATATCCATACCAATAAGATCCATTAATTTAAATGGTCCCATTTTAAAGCCAGAGGATTCCATAATTTCATCTACATTTTCAAAAGTGGCAATATTTAGTTCAACCAGTTTCATTGCTTCTAAATAATAATGGCGGGCAACACGGTTAACAATAAATCCCGGCGCATCTTTACACATTACTGGTGTTTTACCCATTTGTTTACAGAGATTGTAAATGGTTTTTGCCACAGAATCATTTGTCTGTTCTCCCTTTACCACTTCAACCAGCTTCATTAAATAAGCAGGGTTAAAAAAGTGCATGCCCGCCACTCTTTGTGGATGTATAATATCTTTTTGGATGTCTGAAATAGAAAGCGAGGAAGTATTAGTTGCAAAAATTGTTTCGGCATTGTTTATAGTTGCAAGCTGATTG
>JBKJLG010000299.1:0-7094 GCA_046596995.1 Chitinophagaceae bacterium | reverse complement strand
GCCATAAGCGCCAGTAAAATAGAATTGGGGCCAACCAAAGGCTTTACCGTTACATTTAATTGTTGTGCTGCATTCACCAATATTTGTCCCGGGTCTGCAATGCCCGGGCAACCCGCCTCACTAATGATGGCAATATTTTTATCTTCTTTAATTTTTTGTTTAAATATGTTCAGCACTTCGTTCTCTGCTTTGTGAATAGTATGCCATTCGTAATCATCAATAATTATTTCTTTACAAATACTTTTTAAATAGCGCCTTGCAGTGCGTTCATTCTCGGCAAAAATTACTTTGCAATTTTTTACTGCATCAATAATATAAGCCGGAATGGTTTCAACAGCATTTTCTGCCAAAAAAGATGGAATTAAATAAACAATGCTTTTAGCTGACTGGCTCAATATCAATTTTTTTAGTAGTGTGTAAACTAAGTGTGGCAGCAATTACAGCATAGGTTGGTGCTAATATCCAGCCTATAATGGGTAGCCAGTGCATTAAATAAAATACCATTCCGTTGCCTATTGCAAGCCCTTTATGGTTGCCGATAAACTCTATACTTTGCGAAGCAGAAAGCTTATGCCTCTCACTGTTATAATCAAGCATGGAAAAACCAAAGTAATAGCATTCAACAAATAATATAAGCACAGGGGTTGCCCAGCCGATTAATGGGATAAATGCAAGAATAAAAATAGAGATCATATAAACCGTTTGCCATAGGGTGTTTCGTAAGGCAATGCTAATTCCACGTGCAGCATCTTTAATTAATTGTGCAAAACTAAATGGATAATCTTTGCCTTCAATAATTGCCTCTGTTCTTTCGCTTATGTAAGCAAAAATGGGGGAGCCAATAATTAAAAAAAGATATTTAAACCAGGAGAAATAAAGAAATATTAAAATGAGCTGAAGAATGAGCTGCCCGAAAATAAAGAGAAAGCGCAGCCAGGTTTCCTGCTCCTTCACCATTAAATTTTTCAATCCTGTTTTTGAAAAAAAATAATCAATAACATCGCCTGATGATTGCCAGAAAAAATAAATACCCACGCAAAATAAAATAGTGTAGAGCAGGCCGGGTATCAGTATCCACTTCCACAGCCTGTTTTTTACAATAAACTGGTGTGCCTTAAAATAAGCCTGTATGGCTATGATTATTTCTTTAAGCAAATTTTGTTTTTGGTTTTGTTCAAACTTAAAAAATATAATCGGTGTTTGGTGTATGCGCTATACATTTAATATATTTTTATACAAGATATTATTGCATGAAAAAATTACCGCTTAGCTTTTACAACCGTAAAGATGTTGTGCAAATTGCCCGTGAATTACTGGGAAAAATAATTGTAACCAATTTTGATGATCAAATCACTTCTGCAAGAATTGTAGAAACCGAAGCCTATGTTGCTGAGGTGGACCAAGCATCACATGCGTTTGCCGGCCGGCGCACTGCAAAAAACGAACACATGTATGCAAGCCCGGGTACATCGTATGTATATATCTGTTATGGTATGCACCAAATGTTTAATGTTGTTACTAATAAAAAAAATGTACCGGATGCAGTGTTGGTAAGGGCTGTAGAGCCTTTATCCGGAATTGATATTATGCTGCAACGAACGGCAAAACCCAAACTGGATTTTACGCTAACGAAAGGTCCGGGCAACGTAGGTAAGGCGCTTGGTATTTTTAAAAAACATTCCGGTTTGCATTTGCTGCATCATGAAATTTATATTGCGGATGATAAATTTATTTTGAAAGAAGAAGAAGTAGGTATAAGTGCAAGGATTGGTGTTGACAGTGCCGGTGCAGATGCATTGCTGCCATATCGTTTTTATGTTAGGGGAAATAAATACGTAAGTGGAAAAAAAAAATGATTTTCTAAATGACAGAAAAAGAAAAACTCCGTTTAGATAAATATTTATGGGCCATACGTGTTTTTAAAACACGAAGCCTTGCCGCTGAAGCATGTGCAGGCAATAAAGTAAAATTCAACGGTGCAAATGCAAAAGCCTCAAAAGTGGTTACAGTGGGTGATAGGTACGAGGCGAAGACAAGTGCCAAAAAATGGATAATTGAAGTTTCCGCATTATTGCACAATCGTTTACAATATGCTGAGGCGGTAAATTTTTATATTGATCATACTCCTAAAGAAGAAAAGGAAAATATTGGCTCAAGTGCATTTGTTTTTCAAACAGGTAAAAGGCAAAGCAAGCAGGGGAGGCCAACCAAAAAGCAAAAAAGAGACCTTGATGAATTTACCGGATGATGAATTTTAATGCCATCTTTTTTTAGTGCGGTTATAATACTGTAAGCCAAATTTAAATTGTACAGGGTTATTGTATTGGTTAGCTACACTGCCTACCACATAAGCTCCAATCTTTATTTTTTCTCTAAAAATATTCAGTATTTTTTCGATGCCGGCAAAAGCTTCAGCGTAATTCAAATTCTTTTCAGGTAAAAACAAAAATCCACCGCCAACAATTTCGTTAAGTTTAAGTTTTTTAAGAAAACCAACCTGGTTTACGATTGCGCCGTTAAAATCATGGCTGTAATGGCCTTCGTAAAATATTTTGAAGGCAGCAAACGTAGAGTCAAGTGCCTGGAAATTTCGGGAAGGCTCTGTAAATAAAAACGGATCGCCGCGGCGCATATATTTATAATCAACCAGCTTTAAAGTTTCTTTATTTAAAAAACTACCGGTAATAAAACTGTATTCTGATACTCCCACCAAACCTAATTTTAATTTTTGGCGAATGGTAAATTCCAGGTAATCAAAATTTATTTTGCTTTTAAATATTTGCGGTATGCCTTTGCGCCAGGTTAGTGAAAAAGTTGGCCATTTTGATCCTAAAACAATTTTTTGATTAGGCTCCCTTATGTATAATTCATGCGGTGTATAGCGCAAGGTAATTTCATTGTAAAATGCATTGTACGGTTCAAAGCTAACAGGGTTAGTATTTATTAAGGTTCCATTTAGTATTGTATCAAACTTATTATTGAATTTATAATTTTCAATAGAGTTTCTTGCTGCAAATTCTAATCTGTTGGAAATATATAATCCGTTGGCGATGCTAACACCATTTTCAATTCCTATCTCATTTTTTTCATAGATGTTGCTGCGTTTGTAAGCACTAATCCACGAGTCGTTTCCATAAATAAATGAAAATTCTCTGCCCACATAAATTCCATAATAGGCATGGCTAAAAGGGTTGTATAATTTAGTAAGCCGCATGTTGCCTTTTAAATCCTGATTTCTAAAGCCATAGCTAACATCTGCTCCAATTACAACATTCTTTTTAGACGGATATATCTTTGTGTACGACCCATCCACAGCAACCCGTAAACCACCTATCTCAACAGGTTTGATAACATTCAACAATGGCGGAAGTATGATCGTTCTTTCCTTACTCCGGTTGTAAATCCCTTGTCCAAAAAAAACAATTTTTGGTATAGTAACTTTATTATAATCTTTATCTAATGAATCTAAATAAGCTTTTGAATGAGTTACCCTATAAACACTGTCATCCCGATTGATAAATATACCTTCCCTTTCTGTTAAAGATTCTCTTCTTACATCTTCCCAAAAAAAATTATTTTGTTCGTACGCTTTAGCCGTAGTGCTGCTTACTTCTGTGGTAAAATAGTTTTTTGTAAATGTTGTATCGGTTTTATAATTATGGTAAACCGCAATAGTTTTTCCGTAAAATTTATCAGCTTTTATTTTTGAATGATAATTAAACTCCTGCCTTACGGGCAACCAGGCTTTGTTGTTAATAAATTCATACTGCTGATCTACTGTAAAATAATCATAGTTTAATAACAGGTTTTGTGGCAGCTCAAAATGTGTATTCAATAAAACCCATACACTGTCCATAACTTCTACTTCACCGTGTACCAAAGCATTGCCGGGATTATCAGGTGTAATTTTTATTGTGTAAATTTTTCTTGCACCTTCTTTTCTTATATTAAGTGTTTTAAATTTATAAGCTACAAGCCCGCTGTAACTTATGGGTGATAACATAGGCAAAGTAGCCACAGATGGTAATTTCACCAGGCCCTTGTAAAAATTAAAATCTCCATCGGTAGTTGTGAGAAAAAATAAATTATTGGTTTTGCCTCTTAGTTTTACGCCAACCCTTTCTTCTTTTATTTTATTAGGGTAAGCATAATCAACTTTTAGAAATATTTCTGCCATGCTCATTTTAGAAAGATCATCCTTTTTTTTCACGGGCTTCGAAAGCACTTTTATTATTTTGGAAGCGTCGCTTTCTTCAATGGCTTTTATATAAACATTGTAATTAAGATTTTGTGCATCTGATAATTGTTTTTCTTTTTGCTTAATTACATTTTTAATTATTTCTTCCGCCCTGTCTTTTTTTGTAATCGTCACCTGTACTTCTTCCAGCCCTTTGCTTTCATCTTCCAGCGTAATATTTTGCACAACATCTGTAGTGTTATCTATTATAACAGTTGTTGTTTTATATCCAATCAGGGAAAAAACAAATTCATATTTTCCGGGTTTTAAGGTAAGTGCAAAATTGCCCTCTTCATTGGTAACAGTGCCGGTTTGTAAATTGTTTACCTTAACGCTTACGTAAGAAAGGGGCTGTTGCGCTGTATCGATAACCTTGCCCGATATTTTGAAAGCCTGTGCAGCAACATCAGTTGCAAAAAAGAAAAGCAATAAGAGAAACGTAAATATTTTTACCGGCACTAATTTCAGTTTGTTTATCAATAGCAAAATAGCTGCAAAGATGAATTTTATCAACAGTTTACATAACAAAATATTGTTAATTAGGTTTGTATAATGAAAATTGATATTATTTCTGTGGTTCCCCAGCTAATGGAAAGTTTTTTTGCTCATTCAATTTTAAAGAGAGCAAAAGAAAAAGATCTGCTACAGGTAAATCTTTTTAACCTGAGAGATTACACCACTTATAAACATGGTCAGGTAGATGATTACCAGTTTGGCGGCGGCGCAGGGCTGGTAATGATGGCAGAGCCATTGGTAAATGCAATAGAAAGTTTGCAAAAAAATACTACCTATGATGAGATAATTTTCCTAACTCCAGATGGCGAAAACCTTAATCAAAAAATTGCCAATAATCTTTCTTTAAAAAATAATTTATTACTGATATGCGGACACTACAAGGGTATCGACCAGCGGGTAAGAGATCATTTTATAACAAAGGAAATTTCTATTGGAGATTATGTTTTAAGCGGCGGAGAATTAGGCGCAGCAGTGTTGGTAGATGCGATCGGCAGATTAATTCCTGGTGTTTTAAATGATGAAACATCTGCATTAACAGATTCTTTTCAGGATAATTTATTAGCGCCCCCTGTTTATACAAGACCCGAGGATTTCAGGGGATGGAGAGTGCCTGATGTATTACTAAGCGGCAACCATGCTAAAATTGAAATATGGCGTAACGATGAATCTGTAAAGCGAACACAGGAGAAAAGACCTGACATGTTATAGATATTAAAAAACCTCACAGGTTTTTAAAACCTGTGAGGTTTAGCTGTAATAAGCGTTTATTTATTCCTTAATACCAATTACCGGTAAAGCTTTTTGACGCACCGCTTCGTTAAATGCAGGTATGCTGGTTTGCTTTATCAGTTTAAGTTTATTTAATTCTTTATCAATTTGCATTGCCAGTTCAGCATACACTTCCCGTGATTGTTTGCTGGGTGCAAAATTGCCGCTGTTGGCTGCATCAAAAACGCCGGATAATTTATCATTTAATTTTATCGGATAATTTAAAGGGTCTTGTCCGCTTTTTGATTTTGTTTGATACAGCGTTTCTTCAATACCGGTTAAACTTTTATTAATGCTGTCTGCCATTGCTTTTATATCTTTCGGTACATCTTTTCCCTGCAGGCTTATAAAAGAATTTATCTGGCTTCGCAATGCTCTTATATCTTTTATTGCTTTTTGTGTTTCATTAAATTTATTTAAAACATTTTCTAAAAAGCCGAATTGCTGCTCATACTCTTGCTGGCTAATTTTATAATTGGGGTCAGCCTTTACAATAAAAGGCACTTCAGCAGAATCTTTCCCAATTTTAAAACGTGCAAAATAATTACCCGGCGGCGCTGTAATGCCTCCCGGCACACCGTTCCATAAAATCATCCCATCAATACGTTCTGCTTCAGGGTAGCCAAGGTTCCATACAAATTGATTCATGCCTTTGCTAATATCCAACTTTGCATTGTTCTCTTTGGCATCAGTTGCAAAAGTTTTTATCAGCTTATGATCTTTATCAAAAATGCTCACGTTTGCTTTTGCAGAATCAGAAAGATCTTTTACATAATAATTAAAAACCACACCTGCCGGTGGATTATTGCCTGCATTTATTGGTGTACCAAAATTGCCCCTGACAGGATTTGCCTGTATGCGGTACGATGGATTAACCTCAAACACATGAAGATTTTTATTTGAAATATTTGTATTCATTTGCTGTAAAATACCCAGGTCATCAATAATCCAAAAAGCACGGCCTTGTGTGGCAATTACCAAATCATTTTCTTTAATAGTAAGATCTGTTATGGGAACCACAGGCAGGTTTTGCTGAAACGCTTTCCAATTGGCGCCATCATCATAAGAAATATACATTCCGTATTCAGTACCGGCATACAACAAGCCCTGTCTTTTTTTATCCGCTCTCATCACTCTGGTAAAATGCATTTTATCAATTCCATTAGTTATTTTCTTCCATGTTTTTCCATAATCTTCTGTCTTAAAAATGTATGGCGTAAAGTCATCACTCTTATATCTTGTACCCGTTATATATGCTGCGCCTTTTTTAAAAGGGTCGGCATCAATCGCATTCCACATCATCCATTTTGGTATGCCATCTGGTGTTACATTGCTCCACTTTTTTCCGGCATCTCTGCTCACATAAACAAGCCCGTCATCGCTGCCCGTCCATAATAAATCCTTTTCATAAGGAGATTCTGTTGCGGTAAAAATGGTTGAATAATATTCTACAGATGTATTGTCCTGCGTTATGAGGCCGCCGCTTGATTTTTGTTTGCTTTTATCATTTGTTGTAAGGTCGGGGGATATTTGCTCCCAGCTTGCACCTTCATTTTCGGAAGTAAATAAGGCA
>JBKJLG010000180.1:0-3710 GCA_046596995.1 Chitinophagaceae bacterium | reverse complement strand
ACTGTGGGCAGTATTAAGGAAGACGGTAAATTAAAAACAGTTTTTGAAAAAGAATTTAAAGTAAATCAAAAATACTTTGAGAACACCGTAAGTTTTGTTCAGCTTATTAAATTAAAGCCGGGTAATAATAAAATTTCCGGAACCATTACTTATATGGTATGTAACGACAGACAATGTTTACCTCCAAAAGAAGTGGAATTCAAAATAAAAATATAATTAACCCTTACGTAATTATAAATAGGATAGCAGTTTTGTTATCCTATTTTTTTATCTTGCCAAAGTATGAGGAATTTAAAATTTTTATTAGCTGCGGTTTTATGTTTTTCTATAACAATTATTTTTGCGCAGGATGTTAAGCCGCCTTCAACAGCGGAGCGTTCTTTATTAAATACTTTTTTTGATGGATTGCGTTGGGGATTTATTTCTGTACTACAGCCATGTTTGTATGCAATGTTCCCCGTAACAGTTTCGTTCTTTTTAAAGAGGAGCAATACCAGGGCACACGGAATTAAAAATGCAACGCTCTATTCCATTTCCATCATTGCTATATTTACAATACTGGGTTTATTGCTTACCATTATTTTTGGTAAGGATACATTATACCAAATTAGCAGCAGCGCTATTTTCAATATTTTTGTTTTTGTTTTATTTGTGCTGTTTGGCATTTCTTTTCTTGGTGCTTTTGAAATTACACTTCCTGCAGCCTGGACAAATAAAGTAGATTCCAAAGCAGGGCTGAATAGTTTTTCGGGTATTTTTTTTATGGCGCTTACCCTGGTGCTTGTTTCGTTTTCCTGCACTGCGCCATTTATCGGTAATTTGTTAATTGATGTCAGTCAGCAAAAAGATAGGATCGGACCCATAATAGGTTTCCTTGGTTTTTCAATTGCCATTGCTTTGCCGTTTGCTTTTTTTGCTTTCTTTCCGGGTCTGCTTAATAAAATTGCAAAGTCCGGCGGGTGGCTGAATACCCTAAAAGTTTCTTTCGGTTTTATTGAGCTTGCCATGGCATTAAAGTTTCTCTCAAATGCTGATCTGGCATATCATTGGGGCTTGCTGGATAGGGAGGTTTATCTTTCTATCTGGATAATTCTTTTTGCCTTGCTCGGGTTTTATTTATTGGGCACATTAAAATTTAAGCATGATGATCACCTTCCTTTAAATGATTATGGCTTACCATATTTATCTGTCACAAGATTATTTTTTGCAATCATTCCTTTAGCTTTTACTATTTATATGATACCCGGTTTATGGGGTGCGCCATTAAATGGCATTAGCGGCTGGTTGCCGGAAAATAAAACACAGGATTTTAACCTTGAGAAATTAATTAGAAATAATAAAAATCAAGCGGGTAATACACTGAAGGGTGATACTACCACATTAAAAATAAAGCCAAAAAAATATACAGATATTCTGGAATCAGAAATTCCCGGTGTTGAAACATTTTTTGATTTTGAAGAAGGACTTGCTGCTGCTAAACAAATGCATCGGCCTATAATGATAGATTTTACGGGGCACAGTTGTGCTAACTGCCGTAAAATGGAAAGTGATGTTCTATCCAAAGAAGAAGTAAGCAGCTTATTGCACAATAACTTTATTGTTGTTTCCTTGTATGTGGATGAAAAAAGAGAACTACCGGAAAATGAGAAATATATCTCCAAATTTGATGGCTCTAAAATAAAAACCGTAGGTGCAAAAAACCTTGATTTTGAGGCAACCATTGCCAACTCAAATGCACAGCCCTTATATATTTTTGCAGATGAAAATGGTAAGATCATAAAAAATGCCGGCGGTTATGAACCTGATGTGAATCGGTTTGTAAAGATTTTGAATGAGGTGAAAGGGGAGAATAAAAAAAGGTTTCCGTAAATAAAAAAATCCTCTCGTTTTCTCGAAAGGATTTTGTTTTGCAATGGGGGTTACAAAAATATCTTATAATGCAATTTGCTTTTCTTCCATCATCTTTCTAAGATTGATAAGACCATAGCGCATTCTGCCTAAAGCTGTATTAATGCTGCATTTGGTTAATGTAGCAATTTCTTTAAAGCTAAGGTCAGCATAATGCCGCATGATGATTACTTCTCTTTGATCTTCTGGTAAAAGCTCAAGCATTTTTCTAACTCGGTCATGGCTCTGGCCCTGCATCATTTTATGATCAGCGCCTGGCTCGGAAAAATTAATGACTTCAAAAATGTCTCTGTCGTCGCTGGTTTTAATGGTTGGCTGACGTTTAACTTTTCTAAAATGATCTACACAAAGGTTGTGTGCAATACGCATTGCCCAAGGTAAAAATTTTCCTTCGTCTGTGTAACGGCCTGTTTTTAAGGTGTCAATAATTCTGATAAAAGCATCCTGAAAGATGTCTTCTGCAAGATATTTGTCTTTTACCAAAAGGTAAATTGACGTGTAGATCTTGTCTTTGTAACGGTAAATAATTGTTGAAAGAGATTCTGAGTTGCCATCCATGTATGCATGAATAAGCTGTTGATCGGATAGATTCGTAAGGGATTTCATAAAATTCTACATTTAGGATTGTTGGAAAAATTGGTTTTTTATTTACCAATAAAAAGAATGGAATGTAGAAAACTTGAGCAGGAGGGCTAAAGATTTTTCATTTATTCTGGATATTGGTAGAACGAAAATAGAATGTTTTTTGGAATAAACAAATGTTTTTACATTTTTTTTTTAAAACACAATAAAAAAAAATTTTTACCGCCTTTAAAATATTGTATGTGTTATTGTAAATTCTTATATAAACATCTGTAATTAACACAACCTATTTTGAGTTAATATAGCAATTAATAAAAATAAATGATCCACCTCTTTATATTTTAAACTTTGATTTAAGTGTTCAATTATCTCATTTATATAAGAGTTATTTTTGCTTTCCGCAGATGAAAACAGCAGTCAAGTCAAAAAAATCTTCTACTACACAAAGTGATGATAACAGCATTTTTATTAAAGGTGCAAGAATACACAATCTTAAAAATGTTACGGTAAAAATTCCGCGTAATAAATTAATTGTAGTTACTGGTGTTTCTGGTTCGGGCAAGTCTTCCTTAACAATTGATACACTTTTTGCTGAAGGACAGCGGCGCTACGCAGAAAGTTTAAGTTCTTACGCACGACAGTTTATGGCACGTATGAACAAGCCGGATGTTGATTATATAAAAGGGCTTTGCCCTGCAATTGCCATTGAGCAAAAAGTTACCACTCGTACGCCACGCAGCACAGTTGGCAGCATGACGGAAATTTATGATTATTTAAGATTATTGTTTGCCAGGGTGGGAAAAACAATTTCACCTGTAAGCGGCAGAGAAGTTAAAAAAGATGATGTAAAAGATGTTGTGCAGGCTATACAAAAATTAAAAACCGGCGACAAAGTTTTGCTGCTGGTAAATTTTAAGCAACATCATAACCGGGATGTAAAGGAAGAACTGAACATTCTTATGCAAAAAGGTTTTTCAAGATTGTATGCAGATAAAAAAATAATACGCATAGAAGATTTGCAGGAAGAAAAAGATCCATCTTCATTTATTTCTCATAATGCAGCTTATGTTTTAATTGATAGACTGGTAATAAAAGATTTTGAAGAAGATGATATTCACCGTATATCAGATTCAGTTACTACAGCCTTTTACGAAGGTGAGGGTGAGATACATGTGGAAATAAATGGCGAGAAAGTTCTGCAATTTTCCAATAAGTTTGAA
>JBKJLG010000084.1:0-7868 GCA_046596995.1 Chitinophagaceae bacterium | reverse complement strand
TGATGGAGTTGTAACTATGGAGTTTCCTCACCTGATGCAGTTGGTAGATAATAACCAATTTGATACTATTTACCATGAACACTTTTCGTATCTCTCTCTGTATACTGTTAAACAAATTTTTGAATCGCAGGGATTACAATTGTTCGATGTGGAAGAAATACCAACACATGGAGGTTCGCTTCGCATTTATGCAAAGAATATAGAAGATGAAAGCAAAGTTATTTCAGAAAATGTTGCATTATTATTACAGAAAGAAATAGATAAGGGTTTGAATACCCTTGAATACTATTATAGCTTTCAGCAAAAAGCATTAAAAGTAAAATTAGACCTTACAGATTTTCTTATTAAACAAAAAAGGGGAAATAAAAAAGTTAGTGCGTATGGTGCTGCGGCAAAAGGAAATACACTTTTAAATTATTGCGGCATAAAAAGTGATTTGATAGATCTTGTGGTTGATGCCAACCCTCATAAACAAAATAAATTTTTACCCGCAAGTCATATTCCTGTAATGAGTGAAGATGAACTGAAAAAAAATAAACCTGATTTTGTGATTATCCTTCCCTGGAATTTAAAAAAGGAAATTACATCTCAATTAGATTACATAAAAGAATGGGGGGGCAAGTTTGTAGTTGTAATTCCTGAACTTGAAATTTTTTAAAATGAAAATTTTAGTAACAGGAGCAACAGGTTTTGTCGGTAAGCATGTAATAAATGAGTTGCTTAAATATGATCATCAAATTATTGCTTCCGTAAGAAATAAAATTTCATTGCCTGAACTAAAAGATAAAATAAAAGTTATTGAGTTTGATCTTGATAATTTTCAAAGAGACAAAAATTATTTTTCAGAATTATGTAGCCCTGATCTGTTGATTCATGTTGCATGGCAGGGATTGCCAAATTATAAAAACGCTTTTCATGTAGAAAAAAACCTTCCTTCACATTCTGCTTTTTTAAAAAATATGGTGACTAATGGTTTGCAGAATTTAGTGATAACCGGTACCTGCTTTGAATATGGAATGAAAGATGGCTGCCTGTCAGAAGATATCGAAAGCGATCCGCAAAATCCTTATGCTATTGCAAAAGATAAACTACGTAAATTTTTAGAGAAGCTACAAAAGCACTACTCCTTTAACTTAAAATGGATACGCCTGTTTTATATGTATGGTATAGGGCAAAATCCTAATTCGTTACTTTCGCAGTTGGAAAGTGCTTTACAAAAAGAAGATGCAGTTTTCAACATGAGTGGCGGTGATCAATTAAGAGATTATTTACCGATTGAAACAGTAGCTGAATACATTGTAAAGATCTCTCTTCAAAATAAAATTGACGGGATTATAAATTGTTGCAGCGGTGTGCCAATAAAAGTAAAAACATTTGTAAAAAACTATCTTGAAAAGAATAACAAGAAAATAAATTTAAACATGGGATACTACCCCTACTCTGATTATGAAGCAATGGCTTTTTGGGGAGATAGTAGCAAACTAAAAAAAATATTAACCAATGAGTGATCCTGTAAAGCAATTTGTTGAAGAAAGAGTACAAAGAATTGAAGGAAATTCAGAAAATAAAACGTTGGTGGCTGCAGCTAAACAATTTAATAATGCATCCAACGCTGCACAATATTCTTATAATTTCAGCTGGATGGGCAGACCTGTTATTCAGTATCCGCAGGATATGATAGCAATGCAGGAAATTATCTGGAACATACAACCTGACCTTATTATTGAAACCGGAATTGCACATGGAGGTTCCCTCATCTACTATGCTTCATTATTGGAACTTATTGGTAATGGCGAAGTGCTGGGAATTGATATTGATATAAGAGAACATAACCGTAAGGAAATTGAAAAACATAAAATGTTCAAACGTATAAAAATGATCGAAGGATCCTCCATTGCCCCTGAAACAATTGAGCAGGTTAAAAAACATGCATATGGAAAAGAAAAAATCATCGTTGTTCTTGATTCCAGTCATACACATCACCATGTTATTAGTGAATTGGAATTGTATTCACCATTTGTAAGCATCGACTCTTTTATAGTAGTTTTTGATACCATCGTTGAAGATCTCCCTGAAGGATATTTTTCGCAATCGCGTCCATGGGGCATAGGCAATAATCCCAAAACTGCGGTTTATGAATTTCTAAAAGCCAGAGAAAATTTTGTAATTGATCAAATGATCGATAATAAGCTTTTAATAAGCGTAGCGCCAAAAGGATACTTAAAAAGAATTAAATAAAGATTTATATGGCTGAAGAAGAAAAGCCTTGGGTAAGCTTTTGCATGAGTACCTATAAACGACCCAAATTACTAGAACTCCAGCTTAATGGCTTATCACACCAAACGTTTACAAATTTTGAAGTAATAATCTCCGATAATGATCCCGATAATTCAGGAAAAAATATCGTAGAAAATTTAAACGATTCCAGATTTAAATATTTCTGTAATGGAGAAAACGTAGGAATGATGCCAAGTTTCAATTTAAGTATAGAAAGAGCTACTGCTGATTACATTGTTATGATTACTGATGACGATCCTGTAGAAAAAAACTTCTTGTTAGAACTTTTTACAATATATAAACATAATAATTCCTATGGAGTTTATGCAGGCTTTTTGAGAAAGAAAACCTCTTTTGGAAAAATTGAATATATAAAGAATGATAAATTTGCCGAAGAAATTTTGGATCCGGGTAAAACAAAAAGCATTTTGTGGTCAAGCTGTATAATTAGAAAAGATATAGCTATTAAAATAGGTAAAATCCCTGATTATGGTAGCCCACATCTGGCAGACCATGCTTTTATAATAATGGCGGGAAGCGTTAATGGTGGAGTAATTATAAATAAAATGTATAGTACGCTTACTTCGCACAATGAAAATTTTTCTAAATCTCATTTAAATTCTTATCAAATTGGCTGTATTGGGTTTTACAAAACTTTGACTGAGTTTTTTAAAAGTAATTCCCGATATAAATTTATTTTAAAAGCTGTGGCTAAACATTTAAGGTATTGGTTCATCACAAGTGTATTCACTTTAAAAAAATATTATACTATCGTAGGTAAAAAAGACAATATTTTGATTCAAATCAACGGCTTTGCTAAAAGTATTTTGCAATTGCCTTTTATGAAACGAAACAAATTTAATTACCATACAAAAGACTTGATATTTCATATGAAAAAAATCTTGAATCTTTTATAGGGTTTAAAAAATGGAAAAATTCAGCATAATATTACCTGTAAAAAACGGCGGCGAATATTTAAAGAAATGTGTTAGAAGTATTCTTTCTCAAACTCTGAATGATTTTAATTTAGTGGTGCTTGATAATTGCAGTAAAGATGGCACTTTGCAATGGATTCAGAGTCTTAATGATAATAGGATAGTTGTATACCCATCTGAAAACCCATTAAGTATTGAAGAGAATTGGGGAAGAATAATAACGATCCCTAAAAATCAATACATCACACTTATAGGACATGATGATATTTTGAAACCTAATTATCTGGAAGTGATGAATGGCCTTATCAATAAACATCCGGATGCTACTCTCTACCAGGCTCACTTTTCATACATAGATTCTAAAGGGAAAAATATCCGCCATTGTAAACCAATGAAAGAAAAAGAAAATGGTCCTGCATTTTTAGAATCAATCTTACAAAACAGGATTGATGTTGTTGGAACAGGTTTTATGATTCGGTCAAAAGACTATGATGCATTGGGAGGGATACCAATTGATTATCCAAATCTATTGTTTGCAGATTTTAAACTATGGTTGAATTTAACAGCGAAAAATTATAAAGCCACGTCGCCTCTTCATGGATTTTATTTCAGGCTACATCAAAGCACTACTTCACTTTCTTCTGATGCCAAATATCAGCAGGCATTTGAAAAATTCATTTACTTTTTACAAACTCTATCTATTATTAATAGCGATTATCAAAATATAGTTGTGCAAAATGCAGATAGTTTCATTATGCATTACTGTAAAAGTTTATCACACAGAGTTCTGAGAATACCCAAAATCAAAAGGAAAAATCAATCAGTGAGTTATATATTACAAAAAGGAAAAGAATACTCATTTTTATTAACTGGCAATAAAAATTTTAATCCTCTTTCCAGTTTCAGCATCCTCTTGGCCAAAGTAATAGATAGTAATATTATAACAAGAAAACTTTTTCTTTTATCAAAGATCATTTATACTAAGCCAATACTTAAATAAAAAATAGCTCCATCCCATGGAGCTATTGAGGTTTAAATTATAATTTTAATTAATTATCTATACATCAGTATCTGTTCTTACAGATTTTGTAACCGTAACCTTATCAGAACGTGTAGCGCTGTTAGAATTATTACCTCTTACTAAAGCAACAATTAAAAGTAATAATACAGCACCACCTACTACCCAAATCCAGGTATTATCATACCATTCAGTTGTAGTTGTTGTAGTGGTAGATGTTGTAGAGTTTGAAGAGCTGCTGTTGCTTGTGCTATCCTGTGCAAATACCATAGCATTTACAAAAGTGAGCATTAAAAATGCAGCAAAAGCTTTAAATGAAAATGATTTAGTTAACTGTTTCATGTTGATTGTTTTTGGTTAATAATTTTTAATTTATATATTTTAAAAATTTACTCTGGCAATAACTAAGCCAATGTAAATAATATTTATTGAATTGCCACAAAAAAGAAAATGCCTCCGTTACTGGAGGCACTTTTTCTATTACACTTTTTTATAAATTATTGTCCTATTCCCTGCATACCGTTTTGCATACCTTCCTGCTCACCTTTTAAATTTTTACGCTTAAATAAGGATACATCGAATTTACCAAAGCGCCAGTTAAAATTAAGTCGTGCAATTTGCGGATCTCTGCGGCGGGAATTATCCTGTACGAAGAAAATGGATTCTGAATGCGTTTCAAAAACTCTTGTTCTAAAAACATCACTTATGCTTAGCGTTAAAGAAGCCGCATTGTTTTTTAAGAAGTCTTTTCTAAAGGCTATATCAAACCCATAATTAGGCTTTATAAATCCATTTGCGGTTGATAATTGTCCGCCCCCAAACATCATTCCTCCGCCACCACGCATGCCCCCACCGCTACTTGCAGGCAAAATTGTTTTACTCTGGTAATTTGCAGTAAACTGTATAGAATAATTTTTAGGTAATTTAAAGCTGTTGTTTAATTTACCAAACCAGCTAACCTGCTGGTTATTCAAATTGCTCTGTATGTTATTTCCATTAATGCGTGAATTATAAATATTTGCATTGGCAGTAATATCCCAAAATTTAGCAGCTTTTATTCTTCCAGTCAATTCCACGCCATAAGCATAAGAGCTGTTGGCATTAGCAAAGCTGTTAAAAATAACAGAATCAGTTTTTGATGGATTAGGATTTTTATCTTTAAACTGAAAACGTGTTATAAGGTCGTTTGTGTTTTTATAATAAACAGAAACTAAAATATTGTTGCCTTTATTAAGATCTGCCTGGTACGAAAATTCTGCAAGGTTGGTAAATTCCGGAATAAGATCAGGGTTTCCTTTACTTAAATTTAAGGAGTCACTAAAATCAATAAAAGGAATTATCTGAAAGAAATTAGGTCTGTTTATTTTTCTTGAATAATTTAATTGCAGGCTTTGCTTATCATTAATTTTATTGGTTAAGAAAACGCTGGGGAAAAAGCTGAAAGGATATTTGTTGCTAAATCCGAGAGACTGATCGATTAATGTACCGGTATATTTTGAGCTTTCAATTCTTGCACCCAACTGGTAAGTAAATTTTTTAATTGATTGCGAAAAAGTGGCGTATCCTGCATACACTTCATCTTTAAATTTATAATTGTTATTTAAGCCTGGTAAGGCTATATAACTTCCTGAAACAGGATCAAGATAAAAATTATTATTAATGCTGTTAAAATCTCTTATGGCAGCTCTTGCCCCCATTTCAACTTTCATCTTTTCAGTTATAGGATTTACAAAATCTGTTTGCACGGTAAAAAAGCTTGAGTTGCCTTTTCCTGTAGTTTGAATTTGTTGTTTAGAGCCTGGCTTGGGAGAATTATTGTTTAAAAAATATTGAGTATGATTTAATCCTCCGCTTATGTTATTGTTGCTATTATAATTAATATCAGCAGTAATTTCTTTTCCCGCTTTTGCAAAATTATGCTTGTAACCCAGGGTTGAGCCATAGCTTGTAAATTCAAAATTGCCATTGGTGTTAGTAAATCCGGTTTCGGGAGATACAAAATTGGTATCTCTTGTTATTCTTACAAAATCTTCGCTGTTAAACTTACCTCTTACTGCTGCTCCGGCAAGTGTAAAAGTGTTTCTTATATCTGCAAAAAAATCTATACCGGCTCTAACAAAACCGAAGTAACCTTTATTTAAAGGCGCATTGTTTTGTAAAACATGTTCAGTTTTGGTAGTGCTTAAAAAATTTGTACGTAATGTTTGTGCTGTGCTTATAGATTTTATTTGAGAAAACATTGTATTTGCAAAAAAGTTTAGTTTACCCTGGCGCATATTAAAATCGCCACCTGCGCCTATTCTTCCACGGGAGTCAATATTGGTTCTAAGATTACCGCTATACCCTGCTTTTCTTGCTTTTTTTAAAACAATATTTAAAATTCCTGCCCCTCCCCCGGAGGCATCAAATTTTGCTGAAGGGTTCGTGATAATTTCAACACTTTGTATTGCATCAGCTGGTATTTGATCAAGCGATAATGTAGATGGTCTGCCATCAACAAAAATTTGTGGCGCAGCGTTACGCAAAGTAACATTGCCATCAATATCAACATTTACTGAGGGTACATTTTTCATCACATCCACAGCGGTACCACCAACGCTGGTAAGGCTTTTATCTACATTAAATATTTTTCTGTCAATACCCATTTGCAATAGAGGCCGGTTACCGGTAACATTTACTTCTGCCAATTGCTTTGTATCGGTTTCAATTTTTATATTACCCAGATCTTTATCAACTGCGTTCATCATCTGCGACATATCTCCACCCATTTTTAAAGTAAAAGAAATTTTTCGCTCCACTGTTTTGTAACCAATACCTGTAATAAGCAATTTATACGGTGACATTATATTCAGGTTCTCCAAACTAAATTCTCCTTTTCTGTCAGTAAGCATTCCGGATACAACTACATCTTTTCTTTTTTTAGTTACTGTATCCATTTTATTTTGAATAAGCTGAACCGAAATAGATTCCAGCGGCTTGTTTGTTGTAGAATCAATTATTCGTCCGTAAAAGTGACCAACATTCATATTTTGCCCTCCTGCCGCCATACGCATGCCACCTGGCATTTGTGCAAATGAAATATTTGCAAGCAAAATGATGAATGCAATCAAAAATAAATTCTTCATATTTCTTATTTTATAAATGCAGTAAATTCTTTAAAGGCGCAAAGTTGTAAATAAAAAAATCAAATTGAGGTAAAGAATACATGAGTGGTAACAGCACGTAGGAATGTAATTTGCCTTTAGTATTATTTTTTATTTATTTTTGCAAACTATTTAATGGTGGTTGTAGCTCAGTTGGTTATCCCGAAGTTTCGGGACGAAGTTTCGGGATGATTCTGAGTAATTTTTTATTATTGAATAAACGGTGGTTGTATCTCAATTGGTTGAGTCCCGAAGTTTCGGGATGATTCTGAGTAATTTTATTATTGAATAAACGGTGGTTGTAGCTCAGTTGGTTAGAGCATCAGATTGTGATTCTGAGGGTCGCCGGTTCGAACCCGGTCATCCACCCAAAGTAATTTGTGTTCTACATTTATATTTTATATTCTGAAAAATCAGGTTTGTATTATGTTGGTTACACTACTGATTTTGTACGCAGACTAATACAACACAATAATTCTCCTAATAATACTTTCA
>JBKJLG010000366.1:0-3473 GCA_046596995.1 Chitinophagaceae bacterium | reverse complement strand
ATTTTTTATTTATGGATGCAAAGTGATGATACTTGCCTATTGGTGTTACCAAAGTTGAAGGTAAGAACTATAAGACGGAATAATTTATTACTTCCTCAATATTTTTTCCATTGTTTTTCCTTTCGCCAATTCATCAACCAACTTATCTAAAAAACGAATTTTTTGCATCAGCTTATCTTCAATTTCTTCTACACGGTAGCCACAAATTACTCCTGTAATTTTTGAGACATTAGGATTTAATTTCGGTGCCTTTGCAAAAAAGGTTTCAAAATCAGTCTTCTTTTCAATCACCTTTCGTAATGCTTTTTCGTTATATCCGGTGAGCCAAAATATAATGGAATCTACTTCTTCTTTTGTGCGCCCTTTTCTCTCTATCTTTTTAATGTAAAGCGGATAAACACTGGCAAAAGACATTTTAAATATTTTTGTATTGGTCATTTTAGGTATTAATGATTTATTAAAAGTATTTTAGTTGAGTAAAATTAATTAGAATGATGTTTGTCACCCTGAGCTAAGTTTATCCTGAGCTTGCCGAAGGGAAGGGTTGTTGAGAAGCTTTGATAAAGTTGATTTTGATAGTCTCTTTCTTCTTTAAATAAAGCTTCTTTCTTTTTTCTAGACCAACCTTTTAATTGTTTTTCTCTCAAAATTGCTTGCCTGATATCATTTGTTGTTTCAAAATATTTTAGCTCAACAGGTCTTCTTTTATAGGTGAAACACTTTTCATTAAAACCGGTATTGTGTTCCCATAATCTTCTGTCTAAATCATTTGTTACTCCTATATAGTAAGCATCATCCCTGCATTCAATTATGTAAACAGTATAATTATGATGACTCATATTTTCAACATTTTATCATTGATCATTTTTATGTGGAAAGTGGGGTGAGGAGGATATACTTCTAACACGTTTTTTGTGTAAAGTTAATTATAACAGTGATTGTCACCCTGAGCTTGTCGAAGGGTTGCTGAGTAGCTTTGATGAAGTTGATTTTGATAATATTCTTCATCTTATTTGGTATTGACAATGAAACCTAATTTCTACATTTAATCTTCAATCAGCTATTCTTCGATCCTTCGGCAATGCTTCGACAAGCTCAGCATGACAGCTAATTTCAGCATTTTATCTATAATCATCAATCCTTCGATCCCTCGGCGAGCTCAGGATGACAACTCTGTGCAACGGGTTATCAATTACTTAAAAAACCTAATTCCCTTAATTTTTTGGTTTAAATTTTAAAACCTTAAACCCTATAATGTCTCCTACATAAATGTTGCCTTTGCTATCAATTGCTATATCATGAAACCAGCAAGAGGTTCGGTTAGCTGAACCTGTTGCTCCAAAATGATTGTGGGCATGAGATGAGTCAAACTCAAAAATAGTTGAACCCTTTACCAAACTGTCTGCTCCATTTGTCGGATCGTAGTCAATAGCAAATAGATGATTTGAATTGTCAATAGCAATTGAGGGAAGTTGTTCTACTTTTCTATCGTTTTTTAATTCTTTTAAAAAATTACCTGAGGTATCAAATAATTGTACTCTGTTGTTTTGTCTGTCTGCAACATAAAGAGTATTATTTTGATCAATAGCTATGCCATGTGGTATTATGAATTCTCCAGGCTTGTTTCCATAACCTCCCCATGCCTTGATGTATTTTCCCGATGAAGAAAATTTAACCACTCTGCTATTGCCGTAGCCATCACTTACATAGAAAGTACCATCATCTGCTACTGCTATATCTGTTGGGAGATTAAAATGTATTGAGTCATTACCTGGCACTTTTGCTGCCCCTAATCTCATGAGTAAATTTCCATCATGGCTAAATTTAAAGATTTGGTGCAGGGCTACATCGGTTACCCATATATTGTTTTGCTTATCAACTGTTAATCCGTGAGGCATAATAAAATGGTTTGCACCCCAGGAATTGATGATTCTTCCGGACTTGTTGTCAAGTTCTAATATTGTATTAACTGAAATAAGAGAGTCGGGAAAAGGCTCCGTCCATTTTCGTCCCGTTCTGTGAAAAACAAATATGTGATCGTCTTTATCAATACCAATCCCGGTTGGTTGGCTAAGTTTAAAGTCTTTATTTAGTTGAGGCCAGTCATTTACTAATTCATATTTAATCTGACTTACAATCTTTTTTTCATAATCTTTCTTCCCATTGCAAGATAATATGATAGCAGTTATTATGAAGACAAAAAAAAATTTCATAATCCAGGTAATTAAGTAATTAAAATTTTTAGTTTATAGGCTTGATAAATAATATTAACACTCAACTATTAATATTACTTTACCCTAATTGGAAAATCAGGTACCGGAACTTTTTTAGGAGGATTATTTTTTAATTCATCCATTATAATTTGAATGGCTTTTTCCAATTGCGGATCTTTGCCGTTGATTACCAGGGAAGGCCATTGTTCCACTTCTATATCGGGTGGTGTTCCTACGTTCTCTATTCCAAAACCTTTCTCATCAAAAAAAGCAAGGTTGGGTGCTGTAACAACTCCACCATCAATAAATTCAGGGTAGCCTAATATTCCTACCAATCCGCCCCATGTAGTTTTCCCTACCAATGTTCCCAATTTTGATTGCCTGAATAAATAGGGGAGATAGTCTCCGCCAGATCCGGCGGTTTCATCTATCAACATAACTTTTGGCCCCTGGATGGATGCATTAGGCGCTTTTTGATCTTTACCATAACGGTATCTCCAGTACGATTGTGTCTGGCGCTTTAAAATATCAATATAGTAATCTGCTAACTGGCCACCACCATTAAATCTTTCATCAATAATAATTCCTGCTCTGTTGGCCTGCGGAAAGAAATATCGTTTAAAATAATTATGGCCTTCGGTGGCAGTATTGGGAACATAAACATATGCTACCTGGCCATTTGTAGCTTCAGTTACTTTCCTCATATTTCCTTCCACCCAGTCACGATTGCGTAAGGCAACTTCACTTGCAACAGGCACAACTTTTAATGTGCGTTTATTAGCGCCATCGGCAGAAGATGCAACTGTAATCGTTATAATTTTTTCGGCAGTATTTTCAAAATAGCTGTAAAAGTTTTTATCAGCAGTAACATCTGCACCGTTAACTGAAAGAATATAATCTCCCACCTGCACATCAACACCCGGTTCTGTAAGCGGTGAACGCAAATCCGGTGTCCAATTCAAACCGCCATAAATCTTTTTAATCCGGTAACGATTATTTACAGTTTGGTAATCTGCACCCAATAAGCCGCCGGGTACAATATCAGGATTGGTTCGCCTGTCTCCTGAGGCTGCAAACCGATGATGCCCGACAGATAATTCGCTAAACATCCATTGCATAATGCGATAGAGGTCGTTTGTGCTGGCTACATCCGGCAAAAGTACCTCGTACTTTTTCTTCATGGCTGCCCAGTTAACGCCATGCATATTGGGGTCGTAAAAATAATCCCTGTTTACCCGCCATGCTTCATTAAATATATTT
>JBKJLG010000052.1:0-4040 GCA_046596995.1 Chitinophagaceae bacterium | reverse complement strand
CATGCGTGCCGGTACAGAAAATTTATATGGAATTGTTGGCTTTGCAAAGGCGCTGGAGCTGGCTACTGCAAATCAGGAAGCAGATAAGGAAAAGATAAAAAGCCTTAAAGCCTACATGATGCAGCAGCTTATTGATAAAATTCCATCGGTTGTTTTTAACGGCGATTGTAATGGCGAATGTTTATATACCGTTTTAAGTACAGGCTTTCCAAAATCTGAGCGAAGCGAAATGCTTTTATTTAATTTAGATATTCACAATATATGTGTAAGTGGGGGTAGTGCCTGTACCTCCGGAGCTGATGCAGGAAGCCATGTGATAAGAGCAATAAATAATAATGAAAACGTTACTGTTCGTTTTTCTTTTAGCAAGTATAATACAAAGGAAGAAATTGATGCTGCGGTAGAAATATTAAGAGACCTGATATAACTGATAACTACAACGACTGTTTTTATCTTACAATAAGTAACAACAAGTCGTTGTAGGATTCAATAATGAACCTTCCTATTTTAGTTTGAGTTAGTAAATACATAATTTTTAATTTAGAAATTGTTCAAAAATATGATTTCAATTTCTGCGGGCTTGTGTGCAATTTCTATAAAACAAATTGCAGGCCATAATTAAAAATATGTGGATAAATGTTAAGTGCTTTTAAGTTGATTTTTTGGTAAGCTTGCTTCTTTGGTTTTTATCGAACCCTCTACCAGACTATGTATTGTGCTTATTTCGGCGGCGTTGAGATAGCGCCATTTTCCCGGCAAAATATTTTGTAAAGTGATATTCATTATGCGTATGCGAACCAGTTTTGTAACATGATATTGTAACGCTTCACACATTCTTCTTATCTGCCGGTTAAGGCCTTGGGTTAATATTATTCTGAAAACAAATTTACTTTCCTGCTTTACAAAACATTTTTGTGTTACTGTATCAAGAATATTTATACCATTGCCCATCTTTTTAAGAAAATCCTGTGTTATGGGTTTATCAACGGTAACAATGTATTCTTTTTCATGATTGTTTCCTGCACGTAAAATTTTGTTGACTATATCGCCATCGTTGGTTAAAAAAATTAAACCTTCTGATGGCTTATCTAACCTTCCAATGGGGAAAATCCTTTTTTTGTAATTGATGAAATCTATAATGTTGAATTTATCTTTTCTGTCAGTAGTTGAGGATATACCAATAGGTTTATTAAAAGCAATATATACCGGACTTTCTTTTGCCTTTAAAATGTTCCCGTCAATTTTAACGGTGTCATTTTCCGTAACACGGTTGCCTGTTTTAGCAAAATTGCCGTTTACCGTAACTCTCTCATCATTAATTAATTTATCAGCTTCCCTTCTGGAACAGAACCCGGTGCTGCTGATAAATTTATTTAAGCTTATATCATTTTTTTCGTCCATAAAAAATAAATGCTATTATTTTTTAGTAAATTAAAAAATCAGGTTGGCAGTTAGGTTTTATGCGGTTTATTATAAGGAATAGCTTAGTTTTTTTATCAACTCTTCCGGCAGCTTAGGTAATTTTTTTCTTTCAATTAAAAAAGTAGATAAGCCTTCAATATCCCTAAAAATATTGTGCTTGGTTAATGCTCCCTCAAGATAACCTGCCCCGGTAGAGCCACCTGTACCCGTTCTCATACCTATCATTCTGCGTACCATAACCAAATGCTTGTGCCGCCAGCCCGCCATTTGATGATCTATTTCTATGAGGCCGTCTAAAATTTGATATGAAGTTTGAAATACAGGAAAATCTCTGTACAGCATTATAAACAAAGCGCTACGCATGGCTTTTGCAGACAGTGTGGTGTGCGATTTATCTTTTTTAAAAAAAACATTATCAAACTCATTAACATTATTGGCTTCTTTTTCAGTTAAACCGTCATTATACACTTTTCGATACTGGCTCCAGAAAGGATGCAGATCATCATTTGGTTTTACAAAATTTTGCCAAAGATCATTTTCGAAAAATGGCATTCTCTCCAGCCAGTTATTAATAAGATGTAATAAAGATTGCTGAGTTTCTGTTTCATTTATTTTATTAAAATCATCCGGGTTAAAGCCACCTTCGCCAGTGCGTTTGTAATATTCTTTTTGATGTCTGGTATCCATTGATAAGCCTAAGGTTGTTTCTACCAGCCTGAATTGCAAACTTTGAAAGCCCGATGAAGGCGTGAGAAGATTTCTGAACTCCAGAAAATCAAGCGGTGTCATGGTATCAATCAAACCAACTTGCTGGTTTAATAACTCCAAAATACTTACTACCCTGCGCAACCTGTGCCTTACAAGATTTAGGTCTTCTGAATTATCATCTATCTTATCTTTTTTAAAAACATTTTTTATAAACTCCAGCTCAAATAAAATTTGCTTAAACCAAAGTTCATACGCCTGGTGCACAATAATAAAAAGCATTTCATCATGTGCGGGAGTGTTTTCTTTTTTAAAACTCTCCGGATGTTGTGCATCAAGAATTTTATCAAGTTGAAGATAGCTGCCGTAATACATTTTATTTTCCATAGCTGAAAATTTGAAACTATTTTACCATATTTTTTATTTCCTGCAATTTTAATAAAGCCTCCACAGGAGTGAGCCGATTGATATCTACTGCATCCAGAATTTTTCTTATGTCATCAAAGGCTTGGGAATGCGCATCAAAAATGCTTAGCTGAATTTTTGGTGCAGATAGATTTTTTACAGTATTTTTTATTGAAGAACTTTTAGTTGCTTCACCATCATCAACATTTTTTGCCTCAAGTTGTAACAAAATTTCATTTGCCCTGTCAATGAGTGATGGCGGCATTCCGGCCATTTTTGCAACATGAATACCAAAACTGTGAATGCTTCCGCCTGGCGCCAATTTTCTTAAAAAAATTATTTTGTTGCCAACTTCTTTATTGGTTACATGATAATTTTTTACACCCGGTAATTTATTTTCCAGCTCATTTAATTCATGGTAGTGTGTGGCAAATAATGTTTTAGGTTGATGTGGAGATTTATGCAAATGCTCCACAATGCTCCAGGCAATAGAAATGCCATCGTAGGTTGAAGTACCTCTCCCAATTTCATCGAGCAATATGAGGCTTTTAGCGGTAATGTTATTAATGATGCTGGCAGTTTCATTCATCTCCACCATAAAAGTACTTTCGCCACTGCTAAGATTATCGTTGGCGCCAACCCTTGTAAAAATTTTATCGGTCAATGGAATTTTTGCTTCATCTGCAGGAACAAAACTTCCCATGTGCGCCATTAATGTTGTGAGTGCTGTTTGCCGGAGGATAGCGCTTTTGCCACTCATATTTGGCCCGGTTAAAATAATTATTTGTTGCTCCGAAGGATCAAGAAAAATGTCGTTGGCAATGTAACTTTCTCCCTGCGGTAAATTTCTTTCAATAACGGGGTGCCGGCTTCCTTTTAATATTAATTCGTTGGCATTATGCAACTGGGGTTTTTTATAATTGTATTGCAAAGCATTATTTGCAAAACAGCAAAGGCAATCCAGCACCGCAAGTACATGCCCGTTAACCTGCATGGGTGCAATATAATCCTGCAGTTCATTTAATATTTTTTCAAACAACTGAGATTCTATTTGCAAAATCTTTTCTTCTGCACCTGTTATCTTTTCTTCATATTCTTTTAGTTCCGGTGTTATGTATCTTTCGCCATTAACCAGTGTTTGTTTTCGTATCCATTCCGGGGGAACTTTTGTTTTGTGTGTGTTTGTTACTTCCAGATAATACCCAAATACATTATTAAAACCAACTCTTAATGATGAGATGCCTGTTCGTTCTGTTTCTTCCTGCTGTATTCTCAAAAGATGTTCTTTGCCATTAGTTGAAATATTTCTCAGATCATCCAAAGCTTTATCAACAGATGTTGCAATTACATTTCCTTTGCTAATGGCAACAGGAGGGTTTTCTACAATTTCTTTACATATTTTATCAGCTATGTATTTGCAGGGATTAAGTGCATCACCCAATCTTTTTAAATAAGTATTTTCTGATGCATCACAAAGTAATTTGACGAGCTGAACCTGTTCCAACCCT
>JBKJLG010000335.1:0-3515 GCA_046596995.1 Chitinophagaceae bacterium | reverse complement strand
ATGGAAGGCACCCAAAGACCAACAAATATTGCGGCTTCTTTTTCACCCTTAAACCATAACAACTCAGAAAAAATTAGAGACAAAAAAGCTGAGAGCAACATTAGTTTGTCTGTGACTGTTAGTTTATTAATCATACTTAATTGATAAAATTTGTATTTAAAGATAGCTAATATACTTGTATCAAAACTTTTATGAAGGGTTCTATTACGTTAGCAGTATTAAATTTCATGCTATCAAAATTATTTTTTTATTTATTATTATTTTTAGCATGGGGAAACGGTTTAAAATATTCCTGCGCTTTTTGTAAAAGAAAGCAGTAGTAAATATGCAATTTTTGCTACAACAAATTATTTCCATTGAATTAAATAATACCTTTCTTGTAATTAAAAAAATTCTATAATTAATTTTTATGCAAAGCCTGTTATCCCCCCACAAAAAATAAGTTAGTATGGCGTCAAAAATATTCTTATCTGCCCGCTGGGAGTATCTTGCTATGTTTAATTATGAAGTAGATGCTGCGATATTAAAACCACACTTGCCACCATACACCGAAATTGATTTCTATGATGGAAAAGCGATAGTAAGTGTGGTTGGTTTTTTATTTAACAATACCAGAGTAATGGGCATCCAATGGCCGGGGTTTATAAATTTTGAAGAAGTAAACCTGCGTTATTACATCAAATATTTTGATGGTGAAAAATGGAAGAGAGGTGTTGGCTTTATTTCAGAGATAGTGCCACAGTATTTAGTAGCTGGTATGGCTAATTTATTTTACAACGAACATTACAGTACAGCTAAAATGAATCATTCCATCAAAGAAGCAAATGAACAAATAGAAGTAGAATATAACTGGAAAAAGAAAGGGCAACAATGGAATTCCATGTGGATAAAAGCTGATTCCATGTTACAGGATATGGCACCCGGCTCTTCAGAAGAATTTATTTTTGAACATTACTATGGGTATAATAAACTAAATAGCAAAACTACAATTGAATATTCTTTGCAACATCCACGGTGGCAGGTATATCCGGTTAAAGATTACAAACTTAACTGCGACATTGAAAAAAATTATGGGGCTGATTTTGTTCCTTTTATTAAAAACGTAAAACCCGTTTCTGTATTTCTTGCCAAGGGCTCAGACGTAAAAGTGAATACACCATTAAGGATAAAAAAACCTGCATAAAAAAACCATACTTTTATATTTAGATAGGTCTGATGACGACAACTGAGAAAAGCGGAATAGCTGCGCTTGAAAGGATGTATGAATGAATATTTAACCTTTCACTTCTTTAGAGAAATAAATACTTATATTTAATTACTAAAACTTTTAAATTATGGCTACTAAAAAGACAACAAAATCCGCTGCGAAGAAAGCAGTACCTGCAAAGAAAGCTTCATCTGCAAAAAAAGCAGCACCAGCAAAAAAGACCGCTTTAAAAAAAGCAGTATTAAAACCAGTAATACCTATAACTTAATTATTCAAATTTCTTTTGTTCATCTCCTGTGTTAACATGTGCAGGAGATGAATTTTTGCTTATATCAACTTCTTCTTCAACAAACAGTGCCGGGGTAATTTCTTCCATATGATTGGTATCAACATTATTTTCTTTATCAACATTTAGTGACAACATTTCCTTCTGGTCTTCAACATCATTCACCACTATTTTTTTATCTTTTGTAAGTTTTTTTATAACGATATGTTCCAACTTGTGGTGCAATGGCACCAGTCCTGCACCTATAAATACCAAAACCAATAATTCTAAAACTTTGTTATGATCCATAAGTTGTTCAATAAGCGGGTGTAATAAAAGAATTATAAATTCAAAGAACAGCAGCAGGGAAACCACCCCCATAAAGCGAACAACATTTCTGTGAATTCTTATTCTGCTTACCGCTACGGTTATAATAAAAAATACAGGAATAAAAATACAGATTGCCAGTATTTGCAATCGTTGCAGCCGTGTTTCTTTATCACGCAGTTTCTCTTCTGCTATTTCTGTCTGGCGTATTTGCTCATTACTGCTTATGATCATAGCTTCCCTGGTTTTTGCCTGGCCTTTTAAGGAATCTTGTAACATTCCCGCCTGCTCCATGTAAACAAAGGCGCTGTCAAATTTTTTTTCGTTTTTATAAAAGCGACTTAAAAAATTTGCTGCATCCAACTCCCTGCTTAAAAATCCATCTCTAAGGGCAATGTTAAATGCAAGCATTGCATAATGAAGTGCCGAATCGTTTTGTGCCTTTTTCTGAAAAACATTTGCAAAGCCGAGGGCTGTTTCGCAGAGCATATCATTATTTGTTCCATCATTTAACAAACCTATAGCCTGGCGATAATTAATTAATGCAGTGCTATCTTTTCCATCACTCGCATATACATTCCCAAGCCCGAGAAATGCTGCGCCTTGATGAAAACCATCTTTATCTTGCAATGCATTAGATAATGCTTTAGAAAAATATTGTTTTGCAGAATCCTGCTTTTTCATCCGGTAAAAAGTTTCTCCGAGATTTGTAAGAATACTGTTTTGCAACTCTTGTTTTACCGCACCTCCCGCTGCATTTACGGTGGAGTCCGCCCTGTACAAGTAGCTTAATGCACTTTTATAATCTGATAATAAAATATACATAAGCCCGATGTTACTAAGGGCACTTGCATAATTGCGAACACTGTTTCTTTTTTCTTCGATCTTTAATTTCTGCATGTAATTATTAAGCGCTACAGTGTAGTTGCCCAGTAAATATTGTCCCGTAGCCATTACGGCATAGGATCGGCTTTCACCTTCAATAAATTTTATGCGGCTTGCGAGAAGTTGCGCCTGCTGTGCCAGTAGTATTGTGGTATCAGGTTTAAAAAATTTATATTGATCAGCAAGTCTCCAAAGCAGGGTTACTTTGTTGCTGTCTATTGTTTCTTTTTGCAAAAGATTTCTTAAACTGTCTATTTTAGCTGATTGAGAAAAAACATTGCAGAAGCAAAAAGATAAAATGAGAAAAGCAGCAGTTTTTACCATGAGATGTTTTTAAATTTATTAATTCTGGTGGTGTTACTCATAGTAAGATTATATTAAATTTACGTTGATATTTTATATTATCTATTGTGCGTCTTTAATCATCAAAACTAAATGTAAACTAACATGTCAGTAAGCCATCAGGTAAATTTTACAACCCGATTAAAAACTTTTAAAGAAAAAATCGAAGATCTAAGGGCTGCTAAGAAAAGCAGACTTGTGCTTATCATAATGTCAAATACACATGACCCAACATTATGTACCGGATGCGAAAAAGATGGCGCCGCTGTAATAAAAGCTTTTAAAAAAATATGTGAACACATAAGTTATGATTTTTGCTGTATCGAAATATCAGGCAAAAATTACAGCAAACAAAATTTGTTCAAAGCTTTTGATAATATGGGTTTGTATAATGATGTAACCGTATTTTATTACTCCGGGCACGGATACAGTTATCAAAAAGACCGCACCTATAAATACCCTCAGCTTGATATGCGAAAGCATAACAAC
>JBKJLG010000301.1:0-5429 GCA_046596995.1 Chitinophagaceae bacterium | reverse complement strand
AGAAAAAAACCGTGTATTGGTAGAAGGCGTAAACATTGTTTCAAAACATACTAAGCCATCTGCTCAAAATACAAAAGGCGGAATTGTAAAGAAAGAAGCTCCAATTGCTATTTCAAACGTGATGGTGTGGGATGTAAAAACATCAGCGCCAACAAAAGTTAAGCGCACACGTGAAAATGGAAAATTAGTAAGAACAGCAAAAACATCAGGGGAGGTAATTAAATAATGGCAACAGAAAAATATACTCCGAGATTAGCAGATAAGTACAAGAAAGATGTTATACCTGCTTTAATGAAAAAGTTTTCATACAAAACTGTAATGCAGGCGCCGAGGCTTACAAAAATTTGTTTAAACCGTGGCGTTAACGGCGCTGTGGCAGATAAAAAATTAATTGATGTAGCCATTGATGAGCTTACAATGATTACCGGTCAAAAGGCAGTAGCTACAATGTCTAAAAAAGATATTTCAAACTTTAAGCTTCGTAAGGATATGCCAATTGGCACAAGAGTTACATTGCGTGGAGTAAATATGTATGAATTCTTAGATCGCCTGGTTTCTGTATCCCTGCCACGTGTACGTGATTTCAAAGGTATCAGCGATAAAGCATTTGATGGTCGTGGTAATTATACATTAGGCGTTACAGAGCAGATCATTTTTCCTGAAATTGATATTGATAAAGTGAATAAGATAACAGGAATGGATATAACATTTGTTACTACCGCAAATACAAATGAAGAGGCTTACGAATTATTAAAAGAATTGGGCATGCCTTTTAAAAACATTAAAAAACCAACTGATAATTAAAATATAACATGGCAAAAGAATCAGTAAAAGCTAGGCAGAAAAAGCGTGAAAAAATAGTTGCTCAATATGCTGAAAGGCGTAAAGCTTTAAAGGAGGCGGGTGATTATAAAGGGCTTGATCTTCTGCCTAAAAATGCATCGCCTGTACGATTAAAAAATCGTTGCCAGCTAACAGGTAGGCCTCGTGGATATTTAAGGCACTTTGGTGTATCAAGAAACATGTTTCGTGATATGGCTTTACAGGGAAAAATACCAGGTGTTAAAAAAGCAAGCTGGTAAAACAGCTAAAAGCTCGCAGCTAATAGCTTTGAGTTAAACAAATATTTAAAGTTAATACAATTAAAAATGGTTACTGATCCGATAGCAGATTATTTAACAAGAGTTAGAAACGCACAAATGGCTAGCCATAGGATAGTTGAAATTCCTGCAAGCAATTTAAAAAAGCGTTTAACCGAAATACTTTACGACAAAGGTTATATCTTAAAATATAAGTTTGAAGATGACAGCAAACAAGGTGTTATCAAAATAGCTTTAAAATACGATCCAACTACTAAACTGCCTGCCATACAAAGTCTGGAAAGAGTTAGTCGTCCGGGTTTGCGTACCTATGCAAAGCCAGATGAATTTAAGCGTGTAAAAAATGGACTGGGCATAGCAATCGTTTCTACATCTAAAGGTGTAATGACGGATAAAGAAGCTAAAGCTCAAAATGTTGGTGGTGAAATTTTGTGTAACATTTATTAAAAACCGGGTCTGACGGTCTCCGTCTGACCGACCAGAAAATAAAACAAATGTCTAGAATTGGAAAAAATCCTGTAACAATTACCGATGGTGTTAAGATCACTGTTAGCCCGGAAAATGTAGTTACAGTAAAAGGACCTAAAGGAGAATTAACACAAGCTGTTGATAGGGACATTAAAATTGAGGTAAAAGATAACACAGTTGAATTTCTTCGCCCTACTGACCAGATACGTCACCGTGCAATGCATGGCTTGTACCGCTCTTTGGTAAATAACATGGTTAAAGGTGTTACTGAAGGATATACAAAAAAACTTGAATTAGTGGGTGTAGGTTTTAAAGCAGCGAATCAGGGAAATCTTTTGGATCTTGCTTTGGGTTATTCTCATAATATAGTTTTTGAAATACCTAAAGAATTAAAAATTACTACCTCTCAGGAAAAAGGTCAAAATCCAATGATTTTATTAGAGAGTATAGACAAACAATTGTTAGGTCAGGTAGCAGCAAAGATCAGAAGCTTACGTAAGCCTGAGCCATACAAAGGAAAGGGTGTTAAGTTTGCTGGTGAAGTACTACGCAGAAAAGCTGGTAAAGCCGCAGGTAAATAAAAAAGTCAATTAGTTAATCGGTTAACACGTTTAAACGGATTGACAGATAAACGATAATAATTTTCCGCAAAATCGGAGAAGCAAAATAAAAGAATATGTCAAAAGTTAGTGCAAGAAATAAAATAAGATACCGCATACGCAAAAAAATTATTGGAAGCGGAGCCAAGCCAAGGCTAAGTGTTTTCAGAAGTAACACAGAAATTTATGTGCAGTTGATTAATGATGAAAACGGATCTACTATAGCCGCAGCTTCATCAAGAGAAAAAGATATTGTTGCACAAAAGGTAAACAAAGTTGAAAAAAGTAAGCTTGTAGGTGCAGCAGTAGCAAGAAAGGCAAATGAGTTAGGAATAAAAGATGTTGTATTTGATCGTGGAGGATACATTTATCATGGTCGTGTAAAAGCAGTAGCTGAAGGCGCAAGAGAAGGCGGATTAGTATTTTAATAAGAAATTAATTTTAATAAAAGGCAATGGCAAATATTTCAAGAATTAAAGGTGGTGATCTGGAACTAAAAGAGAAAGTAGTTACTATTAATCGTGTGGTTAAAACAACTAAAGGCGGTCGTGCATTTAGTTTTTCTGCATTGGTAGTGGTTGGTGATGGTAATGGTCATGTGGGGCAAGGGTTAGGCAAAGCAAAAGAAGTTCAGGAAGCTATTCTTAAAGGTATTGATGACGCAAAAAAGAATTTGATAAAAGTCCCCGTTATGCATGGTACAATTCCTCATGAGCAGTGGAGCAAAGAAGGGGCTGCAAAAGTTTTAATAAAACCTGCTGCACATGGTACTGGTGTAATTGCCGGAGGCAGTATGAGAGCGGTTCTGGAAGCGTGTGGAATTACAGACGTTCTTGCAAAATCTCTTGGTTCTGCTAACCCACACAATGTGGTTAAAGCAACTGTAAAAGCATTGGCAACTTTGCGTGAGCCCATTGCTGTTGCAAAAACAAGAACTATTTCTTTAAAGAAAGTTTTTAATGGCTAGTAGTAGTTTATAGTTTTTAGTTGGTAGTTATTAAAAGCTACACAACTACAAACCACTAATTACAAACTACAAACTAAATAAAATGACTAAGATCAAAATAACACAAGTTAAAAGCGGCATAGATCGTTCCCAGCGTCAAAAATTAACTTTGCAGGCTCTGGGATTAACTAAATTACATGCCTCTAAAGAAGTTGAAGCTACTCCTCAAATTTTAGGGATGGTAAAAAAAGTAAACCACTTAATTAAAGTGGAAGAAGTAGCATAATTATATTTATAACAGCGAGCTCCGGGTACACGGAGCGTTAAGTAAAAACCAGTACAATGCAATTACACAATTTAAGGCCTGCAACAGGTTCTACACACAAAGTAAAAAGATTAGGTCGTGGTGAAGCTTCCGGTAAAGGCGGCACATCTACAAAAGGTAACAAAGGCGGACAAAGCCGGGCAGGTTACAAAATTAAAATGGCTCACGAAGGTGGTCAGATGCCCATCCAGCGAAGGGTTCCCAAGCGTGGTTTCAAAAACATTAATCGTATTGAGTATAAAGTTTTCAATCTTGGTCAAATAGATCAGTTGATTGAAAAGCATGGTTTAAAAGAATTTTCTTTAGAAAATCTTTATATCAATAATCTAATCAGCCAAACGGATAGGGTTAAGATTTTAGGAACAGGCGTTTTAAAAGCCACTATTCCTTTTCGTGTAAATGCAATGAGCGAAAAAGCAAAAGGTGCAATTGAAGCAGCAGGTGGTTCCGTGGAAATAGTAAAATAAATTGGTGATATTTGCTACCGCATCTTTTAGCTGCGTACACAATTAAATAGTTTTAATTCTGTGAAGAAATTAGTAAAAACATTAAAGAATATCTGGAGCATTGATGAACTGCGCAGCAAGATAATAGTAACCTTATTGTTTATTCTTGTTTATCGCCTGGGCTCACATATCGTACTTCCGGGTATTGATCCAAATAAATTAGCCAACCTTGATAACAGCACAAAAGGCGGTATGCTTGGCTTGCTGGATGCGTTTGTAGGTGGTGCTTTTTCCAAAGCTTCTATATTTGCTCTGGGCATCATGCCTTACATTTCTGCATCAATCTTTATGCAGTTAATGACGATTCTTGTTCCCCAAATTCAAAAAATTCAAAAAGAAGGTGATAGCGGGAGAAAAAAAATAAACCAGTGGACACGTTATTTAACCGTTATTGTTACTGCTTTTCAGGCGGCAGCCTATATTGGTTTTTTAACCAGTTCTAACAGAGAAGCTTTATTACCTGCATACTCTTCTTTCTTTTGGATATCTACCTTAATTATTTTAACCGTCGGTACTTTATTTGTGATGTGGCTTGGAGAGAAAATTACGGACAAAGGTTTGGGTAATGGAATTTCTATTATTATAATGGTGGGTATATTGGCTCGCCTTCCGGAATCTTTTATGCAAGAATTTGCTGCAAAGCAAACCCGTGGTGGTGGCGGTTTATTAATTTTCATGGTAGAAATAGCTATACTTATTGCTATCATTATGGGCTTGATATTGTTGGTGCAGGGTGTTAGAAAAATTCCTGTTAACTATGCAAAACAAATTGTTGGCAACAGGCAGTTTGGAGGTGCAAGGCAATTTCTTCCTTTAAAAGTAAATGCTGCTGGTGTAATGCCTATCATTTTTGCTCAGGCAATTATGTTTCTGCCTACCATTTTTGCGGGTTTTCAAACAGGTGATAAAAGCTGGTCTGCATATTTTACTGATCATAGTAATTTGGTTTATATGCTTATTTACTCTGTAATGGTAATTGGGTTTACATTTTTATATACCGCTTTAATTTTTAATCCCAAACAAATGGCTGATGATTTAAAACGCAGTAATGGTTTTATACCAGGTGTTAAGCCGGGGCAGCCAACTGCAGATTATATTGGAACCATAATGGATAGAATAACACTTCCGGGGGCAGTATTGCTTGCACTGGTTGGTATTCTTCCGGGTATTGCACAAAAGATGGGAGTAACACAGGGTTTCGCAACTTTCTTTGGCGGTACATCTTTATTAATTATGGTTGGTGTTGTATTAGATACATTACAACAGATAGAAACTCAATTATTAATGCGTCAATACGATGGATTAATGAGCAGCGGAAGGATTCAAGGCAGACAAACAGTTGCTCCGGGAGTAACAGGATAATAATATTTTTTTTGACGGTCTCCGTCTGACAATTGATTTTGCCCTGACCACAAAACGTTAGGGCATTTTTAATTAGATTTTTTTAAGATGGCAAATTATAAAACTTTAGAGGAAGTAGAGATT
>JBKJLG010000294.1:0-2828 GCA_046596995.1 Chitinophagaceae bacterium | reverse complement strand
CTTTCCTTTAAAAGAAAATTTAAGTTTTGTTCCTTCAATTGTTACATGTTTATCCTTTAAGGTTGTTAAGCCGTAAGAGCCGTATAGCTTTTCATACATATTATTTCCCACACGAATGTTTGTTCTCTCCATAAGGCTTACAACTGCGGCTAAAACTTTTTCCTGACCAAGGGTTGTTATTGATAAATCTTTTTCTAATTGTAAACGAATGGCGGGCAACACTTTTCCAAAATCGAGAAGGCGGTAAAATTTAGTTTGATTTCTAAATTTATTCCAATCTGCATGATATTTATATTGCTTTCTGCCCTTTACATCGAGGCCCGTTGCCTGCAAGTGCCCGTTTTCCTTGGGGCATATCCACACATTTGTCCAGGCAGGAGGTAGCACCAAATGCTTTATTCGTAGAAGCTCTTCATCGTCATCTACTTTTTTATCTTTAAAAAAATATTGAAATTTATCTCCTTGCTTAACTCTGGTAATTCCTTCATCGGTATCGCATACATAAATTAAATTAATTGCCTTTGCTGTTTTTACAGGATCGCTGCCAATACTTTTAATTTTTCTATTGGTGATCTTAATTTCTTCTCCGGTACCAGTTGTCATCTTTTATAATATTATTATCCGTTTACAATTTCTCTGCCGTTAAGGTGCAAAACCTGCCCTGTAATATAACTTGAATCATCGCAGACAAGAAATAAACAAGAGGGTGCAACTTCCTTTTTTTGATTTGCCTTTTGCATTAGTAATGATTTTTGACGTTGTAATGAAAGTATTGTGCCTCGTTTTGTCTTAATAGAAAATTTTTTTTTAAATTATTTTGTGAGGAATTAATTCTACATGAGAATTTATTTTTAAAAGAAAATAAATTAAATGGCATAATAACTGTATAACACATTTCATCTTCAATCATCCTATTTTTGTAAATAACTTTTTAGTTTTTCGGTATGACTATTTTTTCAAAAATAATTAAAGGAGAAATACCCTGTTATAAAATTGCAGAGAACGAAAAATTCTTTGCATTTTTAGATGTATATCCTTTGGCAGAAGGGCATACACTTGTTGTACCCAAAATTGAAGTGGACAAAATTTTTGATGTACCGGATGAATACCTGGCAGAAATGCTGGTGTTTGCCAAGCCAATTGCTAAAGCAATTGAAAAAGCTTTTAAGTGTAACCGTTGCGGAATAAGTGTTATAGGGCTCGAAGTGCCGCATGCACACATGCACCTGGTGCCCATTAATTTTTCCGATGATCTTAATTTTACCCGCCCTAAACTAAAAGTTTCATTAGAAGAATTAAAAGCCGCGGAGCAAAAAATATTGGAGCATTTATAATTATTACTTTACCCTATCGGGGTTTTTTGTAAGGAAATCCTTCCAGCCATTTATTTTTTTATTGTCGCTACTTAGCAAACTTTTATTTTGAAAATGATGGCAAACGGCAACTGCCAATGCATCTGTTGCATCCAAATGCTTGGGATCTTCACTAAAATTTAAAATCCTTTGCAGCATTTTCATAACCTGCAGTTTGTCTGAATTTCCGTTGCCGGTAATTGACTGTTTTATTTTCCTGGGAGAATATTCGGTAACTGGCAAGCCAGATTGCATGGCCGCAGCAATGGCTACACCCTGTGCCCTGCCGAGCTTTAGCATACTTTGTATATTTTTTCCAAAAAACGGAGCTTCAACAGCTAATTCGTCTGGCTTATATTCAGTTACCAGCTCACAAACTTTTTTGTATATAAGTTGCAATCGCTGGTAAGCATCTTTTTTTGCAGAAAGCTTTAGCACATTCATTTCTATCAAACGCAAATTATTACCTGTTACTTCTATTAAGCCAAAGCCCATCATTAATGTACCCGGATCTATTCCTAAAATGATTTTTGATTTTTTATGCAATGCTAATAGTTATTTTTGAGCACAATTAATAACCGCAAGTTAGCCTTATGCTATGGTAGTTACTACTCTTCATGTTTCGTATCAATAAAAATATTAAAATATTTTTCAACTTTTTTTTAGGTCCGTTGCTGGGTGCCTGGCTTTTTTATTCTTTGTATCAGCAAATAAAAAATCAACCGCATTTAGAGGAATCTATAGCCTTGATAAAAAATATGCCTTTTAGCAGCGAAGCGTGGAAATTTTGGGCCGTAATTTTTATGGCTTTTGCTAACTGGGGTTTAGAGGCAAAAAAATGGCAACTGATGATGCATGACCTGCAACCCATGAAATACATTACTGCATTTAAATCTGTATTATCTGGCGTTACATTTTCACTTAACACACCAAACCGCATTGGTGAATATGGAGGCAGAATTTTGTATGTGGCAGAAGGAAAAAGATTAAAAGCAATTTCCTTATCAATAGCAGGCAGTATGTGCCAGCTTGCTATTACCTTGTTAGCAGGTTGTGGCGGGCTTATTTACCTTTTGTATTTTATAAACACAGAGCAAAATACCATAATGGGTCTCTCTTTTTACTGGATAAGAACTTTACTTTTTTGTTCTGCATGCGCTACTGCCATCGTTTTTCTTTTTCTTTTTAAGCTGTCTTTAATAATCAGGTTTGTTGAAAAAATTCCAGCCATGGCAAAGTTTGTAAAATACATAAGTGTGCTGGATAATTTTACCTCACAACTACTCGTAAAACTTTTGTTATTATCGCTTTTACGGTATGGAGTGTTTGTATTGCAATATTTACTTTTGCTACAGGTGCTACAGGTGGAAACGACTTTTGTACAGGCATTTTGGATAGTTACCATTTTGTTTTTAGTAATGACGGTAGTGCCATCAATTGCAATTGCAGAGCTTGGTATAAGAGGAAAATTCAGCA
>JBKJLG010000206.1:0-2571 GCA_046596995.1 Chitinophagaceae bacterium | reverse complement strand
CACGATTAAAATTGTTTAATGTAAATGAATACTATCCCGCTATTTGCGAAAAAGTTTAATTAAAAATATATGCTCATCAGGTCTTAGGTTGTTGAGCATATATTTTTAATTAAACTTTTTCGCAAATAGCGGGATAGTATTCATTTACATTAAACAATTTTAATCGTGTCATTTAAAAATTTAAATTTAATTGAGCCAATATTAAAGGCTCTTGAAAACGAAGGATATACTGATCCTACACCTATTCAGGAACAGGGCATCCCTGTTGTACTAGAAGGTAGAGATTTGTTGGGTTGTGCCCAAACCGGTACAGGAAAAACCGCAGCATTTGCAATACCGATCATACAAAATTTGTACAATCAAAAACATGAGGAAAAAGGTGCATGGAATATTAAAGCACTTATTTTAACCCCAACAAGGGAGCTTGCTATTCAAATAGATGAAAGTTTTGCGGCATATGGAAAAGGAACAGGCTTAAAACATCTTGTAGTTTTTGGAGGCGTTTCACAATATCATCAAACCAATGCATTAAGAAGAGGTGTTGATATTTTAATTGCTACCCCAGGAAGATTGCTTGATCTTGTTGAGCAAAAATTTATAAGTCTTCAACATATACAAATGTTTGTATTAGATGAAGCAGACCGTATGCTGGATATGGGTTTTATTCATGATGTAAAAAGAATTATCGCAAGGTTACCGGTAAAAAGACAAACGCTTTTCTTTTCTGCTACAATGCCAGCAGAAATTTCAAGTCTTTCAAAAAGTATTTTAACCAATCCTATAAGGATAGAAGTCACTCCTGTTTCATCCACAGCAGAAAAAGTAGAGCAAGCAGTTTATTTTGTTGAGAAGAATGATAAGCGTTCTTTATTAATACACCTTTTAAAAGATGAAAATATAAAAAGCGCCCTGGTATTTGCCCGTACAAAATATGGTGCTGATAAAATAACTAAAGACCTGGTAAGAGCCAACATTAAAGCTGATGCTATCCATGGTAATAAATCACAAGCTGCAAGACAAAATGCCTTATCCAATTTTAAAGAAGGCAGAATCAGAGTTTTAGTAGCAACTGATATTGCTGCAAGAGGAATTGATGTTGATGATCTTAGTCATGTAATTAATTACGAATTGCCGAATATTGCTGAAACATATGTACACCGTATTGGGCGCACAGGCAGAGCAGGGCTAAGCGGAATAGCATTATCGTTTTGCGATGTAGAAGAAAGAGAATTTTTGAGGGACATTAATAAGCTGATAATAAATAATATTCCTGTTATTGAAGATCATCCTTTTCCAAGCCCTACGAGGTTTGTACAGGCGCCGGTGGTTCAAAACAATCCTATGAATCGCAAACCTGCATCACACGCAAACTTTAGAAGAACAAGAGGATGGAGCCAGAGCAGGTAAATTAGCTAACATATCATTTTATAAATGCTTGTCTTATGACAGGCATTTTTTTTTAGCTTTAAAATAATAAAGAAAGGAAGAAACTGCAAATACGAAAAAAATAACAAAGGAGCACCATTTTGATGCTCCTTATATAATGCATTAATGCATTATTATTTTGCTTTTGCCAATGTTGCCTGACCAATCATATTGTTTATTATTTTGATTGTCTCATCAATATAAATATCGGTGCTAACTCTTTTTAGCCAAACTTTATTTTTTTCTATTTTATCTTTATCTGCCTCAATTATAACCATATCAGTTTGAGGGTTGGTAACTTTCAGTTCAATTTTTAATTTAGAAAGGCTGTCCAGTTTTTTTGCAGTTGCTTTAAGCTGCTTTAATTGCGACCGGTATTTTTGAACATTAAGCGAATAAACTCTCTCTGCATTTTTTTCCAGCAACTTAATATCTTCTCTTATGGTTTTAAAAATTGGGTTATTGTTAAGCTGTAAATTTGCTGTATTAATTAAAGCATTTACATCATATCCGGTATTCCAGGGTGTATAATTTGCTTTTTGAATAACATCCCATTTTAAAGCATCGGGATTGTCTTTCTCACGAATTTTTAAATATTCCAACCTGTCAGGAATAATTACATCAGGTGTAACACCTTTTAACTGTGTTGCACCACCATTTATTCTGTAAAATTTTCTGAAAGTAAGTTTTACATCACCCAAACCTTCACTTGTTTTTCTAAATATGGGGTTTTCTGCCTCAGGATCTAGCGAAACACTTTTTTGCACAGTGCCTTTGCCATACGTGGATGAGCTTCCTATAACAATTCCTCTTTTATAATCTTGTATTGCTGCGGCAAATATTTCAGAGGCAGATGCACTTAATTCATCAACCATAACTGTTAATGGCCCGGTGTATAAAACACTTCGGTCACGGTCATTTAAAACTACCGGATTTTCGTCTTTACCTTTTACCTGTACAATTGGGCCATCTTCAATAAACAAACCCGCCATGTCAACAACGTCGTATAAAGATCCGCCACCATTGCCCCGCAGATCCATTACAATACCTTCAACATTTTCTGCTTTAAGTTTTTTAATTTCTTCTGCAACATCTATCGCACATCTTCTGCCTTGCGGATCATCGAAATTTGCATAAAACTCTGGC
>JBKJLG010000032.1:0-18457 GCA_046596995.1 Chitinophagaceae bacterium | reverse complement strand
ATTTATTTTTTTAACTTTCCATGCTAAGGGAAGATTGTGCAGCACAAGCATCACAATAAAAAATACAATGAAGGTGTAGGAGTTGAAGACCATTATTGTTAGTTTTTGGAATTAATATAGTTTAACGCAAAAGTTTGTTTATTAGGAAATGTCCAGCCGTTTTTTTCTTCTAAAATTTTAATTAAATTTTTTGTCCAAACTATCGCTTGCGGAGGCGACATGTGTGACCATTCAGGGCACTCAAAATTTGCAATTTCCGGATAATCTTTAAAATGAATGCCGGGGCAATTAGTGTACGTTAATAATTTATCCCAATATTTTTCTCTTGGAAAGTTTTTTTGTTCGTTGGGCCAATACCATCCGCTTGATGGAGTTCGTACAAATAAAACCTGCCCACCTCTTGCTTTTATTTTGTCAGTTGCTGTTTTTATAGATGCCAATACCTTTGCCAGGCTGTCTCCTGAAACAGGCAGCTCTTTATTTATCTTATCAAAAAATAGCCAAAGACCTTTAATTTGATTTTGAAGACTTGTATCGACAAGAAACTTATTCATCATAATATTTTGCCTGTCAAATGTTACTCTTCCAAACTCCGCAACAAAAGGGCAGGGTAATGCAAAAACATCTTTTCTTTTCGGAAGGGGTAGTTTATCTAACATTGCATTCAATGAAAAATTATCCTTATCAAGAAATACAAATTGTGATTCAAGTAAATGATTTATCTGAAAGCCAGCACGCTGTGCGGGAGTTCTTGTTTTATAATATTCAATATGTTCTTTAGGTTTGGTATTATTATTAGGTGATGATGAAAAAAATAATCCCTCTGTAACATCTACAATTAATTTACCTCTAAAATTATTATCATTTGCCAGGTCTTCTAAAACCAATCGGGGACATTCACCTTCAATAGCGAGCTGTATTGGATGATCGCCGGTAAGATTTTTCCAGGTAGCAATATCTATATCATATTTGTTTCTGGATGATCCAATAAAAACGGTTGCATTATCCGAAGATTCATAAACCATTGCTCTTTTATCGCTCCATAATTCCTGACCATCGTCATATGAAGGATGGAAGCTTTGTGTTCTTAAATACAACTCCCAGCATCCCATAGATACTACAACTATAATCAGCGTAAATATTCCTGCTTTTTTAATATTTAATGCCTCCATTATTTACTGGCCTGTTGTTTATTGGGAAATGACCAGCCTTTCTCTTTAAGTATCTCCACTAAATTTTTTGTAAAGATTATTGCATCACTTTGTTTAAGATGCGAAAATTCCGGACACACAAAATGTGCAATGGCAGGATAATCTTCAAAATAAATTCCGGGGGAATTGGTAATAGCTAAAATCTTATCCCAGTATTTTTCTCTTGGAAAACCCATTTTTTCTCCCATTAAAAATGGCCCGCTGGATGGTGTGCGTACAAATATTATTTGTCCGCCTCTTGCTTTTATTTTATTTACATCTGCTTTCACAACAGCTAATATAGAATCATGGACAGCCTTGGACGAGGTTAAAAAAGAATCCAATTTGGGGCCGGGAGGGGGAAGTGGCGGATTCATATTTCTGTAAAAATCCCAGAGACCTTTAACCTGATTTTGCAAATTCGTATCAGCCAAAAATTTATTGGTCATTATATTCTGACGGTCAAAACTTACTCTGCCAAAATCCATAGGGCAGCCCCATGGCAATGCAAAAACACCTTTTCTTTTCGGCACCGGAAGTTTATCTAATAAAGCATTTAATGAGAAATAATCTTTATCAAGAAAAACAAATTGAGACTCTAAAGCATGATTTATGAAAAAGCTTGCTCTTTCTGCAGGAGTACGTTTTTTATAGTATTCAATGCGTTCTTTCGGTTCACTTGTATGGCGTGTTGAATTTGAGAAGAATAATATCTCAGTAACATCTATAAGTAATTTGCCTTTAAAATTTTTATCGTTTGCAAGATCATCTAATACAGGAAGTGGTGAAGTTCCTTCCATGGCTAATTGAATAGGGTGATCGCCTGTAAGCGATTTCCATGTATCAATATCCAAGTCATATTTATTGCGGGACGATCCAATAAGAACAGTAGCTTTATCAGCAGGTTCGTACACCATTGCACGCTTATCTGCCCATAATTCTTTTCCATCATCGTATGCAATTTTTACCCCTTTACTTCTCAAATAAAATTCCCAGCTGGCTATAAATACAACGACCAGCATCAAAGTTAAAATACCTGCTTTTACAAGATTTTTGCTTTCCATAGTTGTATATGCAAACATTTAAATTATTAATAAAAAGAAAAAAGAATAAGCAGCGGTGTAGATTATAAGCTTTGGTTAAGCGTTTTAAAGATAGTTTTCTTTTTTATAAAAAAAAGTATTTTAAAAAGAGGGAGCGATTAAATGCTGATTTAAAATCGTATAAACTTATCTTATCAATGTGATCAATCCTTTTGCATTCACTACTTTTTTATAATATTCGTCATAGCCTTCCAATATCCATACGTATGCACCGCCGGGTTGTTCTATCTGGTTCAATTTTCCATCCCATCCATCTTCAAAATCTATTGAATTATACACAACCTGCCCCCAGCGGTTATAGATTTTAAAACTCTTTATGGTTATTTCTCCCAACACTTTTATCCGGTAAGTATCATTAAGCCTGTCGCTGTTGGGGGTAAAAGCAGTGGGTGCAAAAATAATTGGCGTGAGGGATGGAATAATAATTACGTTAACGGCTTGTATACGAGAACATCCATATTGATTGGTGGCTTTTATAAAATACCTGCCTCGTTTATTTACTACTGTTGGGTTTGGTAAACTTTTAGTTGCGAGGCTATCTTTCCAGTATGTGTAAACCAAATTATTTACGGGCACTACTGCACGGGTAATGTCAACGTTTATAATCGGGTAATTTATCGGCTCCGGATCGGTTACTGTAAAATCGGGAATAGGATTTATGGTAACATTTACTGACCTTACCATTGAGCAGCCATCTTGCGTTGTAGCCTTAATATAATACGTACCGGTATTTATTATGGCATTGGGTTGTTGTAAACTATTGGTTGCAGCAGCATCAGTAAAATAGTTAAATGCTAAACCGGGTGTGCTGCCTGCGGTTATTGCAGCAGCAGTTAGGTTCGCTTGTCCGCAGGCTACCGCATCGTGAATGATAACAGTAGGCACTGCACCTATTTTTACTATAACAGGTTGTACATTAAAACAGGTAGTTGTATTGTTAACACCCTTTATGTAATAGGTACCTGCACTTTTTAGGGCATTGGCATTATTAAGTGTTTGCGTTGCAGCCAAGTTTCTCCAATAAGAAATTGATAAATCATTTTCGCTGCCGGCTGTTATTGCAGGGGTAGTAATGTCAACTGTAAGCGGAGCACAAACCCCCGCCGGGTTGGTAATGTTTAATGTTGGAGATTTAATTGCAGTAACAACAATTGGCTTTATATCATTACAGCCAACCTGATTAACTCCTTTAATATAATATGTTCCGCTTTCAATTACAGCTTTAGGCGTTGGCACATAGCTTAATTGACTAAGATCAGTAAAATATGAATAGGTTAACCCCGTTGTGCTACCTGCGGTTATGCCAAATGCGGTTAAATCTGCGCCGGTAGTAGAGCAGGCAGAAACTGAATCTTTTATAACTAAATTAAATGGTTCGGACGATTCATGAATAGTGGTGTATAAAGTATCCTTACATCCTAAACCATCATATGGAATTACTTCTAAAGCAAAAACTGTATTATCTGCCGGAGGCGGAGTAAGGGTTAAAATACTGTTTGTGCCAAGTAGTTGGGTAAAATTTGCATTGTACCAGTTATAACCTGCAAACCCAAAAGGTGCAGTAAGGGTTAATGAATTTTGATTTCCGCAGTAAGTATTGCCGGTTATGGGGGAGAAGTTACAATCTTCATTAACATCTAAATAAGCATAGCCAAAATGTCTGACAAAAGCACAATCATTGGTTGTAAATTCCAGTCTAACTGTTTTGCCGGCAAGCCCTGATAAATTTACTGTTACGGGTGACCATGGCTTAAAAAAAACGCTACCACCTGCGTCCTGAAAGCCAGGCAAATTAGAAGAAGCCACAAATTCAAAAGAGCCACAGTCAATATATTTATTATCGGTAACATTATAAATCTTAGAAATAAACCTTGGTTGCTCAGAAGGTAAGTGATTTGGATTTTCGAATACAACCGCGTAATTGTAAATGAGGCTGTAATCGTTGTTATTTGCAGGAATGGTAAATGTATAACTCAAACCTTCTGCCTCGCCACCGGCTGATGAATTACCTAACCTTACCGAGTTGCCACTTCCGTTTGGGCAAATAGTTGGAAAACCACCATAAGGATCCCTGCCCTGTGGAGAAGTATTAGAAATAATTGTATGCTTATTATCTATTGGAGATGTAAGTGTTAGCGATAAAGTGCCATTTCTGGCAACTGTTCCGGTATAACATTCCCAATTCTTAAAAGAGCCATCTTCAAACCCTATGTTAGGCGGGCATGTTTGGCTTATAGCTTTGGTGGTAATAAATAAAATAAAAAGCAGCCATAATTTATTACCTGATTTCATAAAGTAAAATGGTGTAACTAAAGTTAACCTAAAAGGTAAATAATCAGCTACATTATTCACCAAATCTTTAAATTTTAAAACATATAACCAGATATATCTATACCACTTATAAATTATTTCAACACCTAACTAAAGTTTGCAATTACACAATTATAAATCTGGATGATAGGAGCTAGGATAATATTCAAAAGAAAAATGAACCTGCCACCATATTTATATGGGAAAATGGTGAGGTTATTATTATCTATGATAAAATAGATGTTATGTGTAAAAAACTTTGAATAGTTATTTTACCAAACGATAAAGACTTAAAAAAGTAAGATAAATTTTTTACTCATTTATTATTTCTCATCGCCAAGCCATAATTTAAAATCTCCTGAGCGCTCAGTACTTACAATAGTTTCATGCTTACATGCAGGATTTAATTTTATTAATACACGGCTTTTGCTATAAGTAAACATTTCGTTTATGGCATGAATGGAAATTATAAATTGTCGGTTTATGCGGAAAAAAGTTTTCGGGTCAAGCATGCTTTCAAGATTATCCAAATTATAATCTACAGTATACCGCCTGCCTTCATTGGTGGTTAAAAAATTTATTTTGTCTTCCGTATAGAAGTATGCTGCTTCTTCAATTTTAATTGTTTTGATGTGCTCACCATATCTTACTATAAACCTTGTTTTATATTCCGCTTTTGGGGCATTAAAAACTTCCAGCACTTTATTAATATCAATTGCCGCCGCTTCTTTGTTGCTAAGCTTTTTAAATTTTGTTAATGCTATTTCAAGATCATCTTTTTTTATAGGCTTTAATAAATAATCAATACTGTTTACTTTAAAAGCATCCAGTGCATATTGGTCGTATGCGGTAATAAAAATTACCGGGCAATGCACCTCTACATTTTTAAATATTTCAAAACTTAATCCATCCGATAGCTGAATATCAGAAAACACAAGATCTGGCGCAGGATTGTTTTTAAACCAAGCTATGGCAGATGTTACGCTAACAATATTTTCTACCACATTGGCTTCCGGCTCAATATCGGTTACCATTTTTTTTAGCCGGTTTGCTGCAGGTTCTTCGTCTTCAATAATTAAAATGTTTATCATAAGTTTTGTTTTAATAATGGCAATGAGACTGTAAAGTTATTATTGGTATTTTTTATAATTACTTTTTGCTTACTTAACAAGGTATAACGGTTTACAATATTTTGCAAACCCATGCCGGCACCGGGGGCTTGGCTTATTTTGGCATTTATATTATTTTGCACCAGCAACCGCTCATTTTGTATAAATATATTAATTGTTAGCGGAGTTTCTTTTGAAACTGCATTGTGTTTTATAGCATTTTCTCCCAGCAATTGCAAAGTTAAGGGGGGGATAAATGTTTCATTTTTTTCAACATCAGATACATTTATTTGTAAACGCAGGCTGCTGCCAAATCTTTTTTGCTGTATAAATAGATAGGTTTGCAATAAGCCAAGTTCTTCTTTTAAAGGAATAATATCTTTATCCCGATAGTTTACAATGTTTCTAAAAAAATCTGATAGCTGCTCTACATATTCTACGGCAAGCTGTGGGTCATCTTCAATAATAGAAATAAGAGTATTAAAGCTGTTGAAAAGAAAATGAGGATTTACCTGGTTGCGCAAAGTTTCAAATTGAAACTGAATTTTTTCCTGCTGAAGGCGTTCTACTTTTTTCACGCTTTTTTCCCTTGCTTTTACATACCAGTAAATTAGACCGCCTGTTAAAACAATTGCGGAAATAATAAACCACCAGCGTACCCAAAAAGGTTTATTGATAACAAATTCATACGAAGCTTCATTTGCGCTTTCAAACATTTGATTGATGGATGAGCGAACCCGGAATATATATTTGCCCGGTGGCAATTGCGGAAAAGTTATGTTCCTGTCTTTTGTATTTATCCATTCATTATTATAGCCTTCTAATTTGTATTGATATTGTACTGCTTCAGGATCAGAATAATAAAGCCCGATAAAAGAAAAAGAAAATCCATTTTCGTTGTGGTTGTACCTATGCGAAGCATTTATGTTAATCGGTTTTAAAAAAAGGGAAACAGTTTCTAAAATAGTTTGTGGTTGATGGCTTGCATTTGCCAAAGGGTTATAATATGCTACACCATCTAAAGTGCTTACTAAAATTCCGCCGGAAGTGTCTGTGGATACGGCTCCCAGGTCCTGTACATTAATTTCTCTGATGCCCTGGGCTGTATTTAAATAAGATATTTGCCCGGTGGCAGCATTTATTACATCAATTCCGTTTTTATAAACTACCATGATATTACCTGCCCGGTTGGTTTTAATGGCAGAGATATTTATATCGCTTAAACCATTAGTGGTTGAATAATTTGTGAAACTTTTTCCATCAAAATTATATACGCCGGCGTTGTGTGTGCTAAACCATATATTACCTTTTAAATCTTCGGTAATTGAATAGATCACCTCATCTTTTAGGCCCTGCGATTCACCATAATTTTTAAACTTTTCATTTTGTAAAACCGTTATGCCTTTTCCATCTGTACCAAACCAAATTCTTCCCTTGCTATCTTTAAAAATTGAATAGATATAATTGCTGCCAATACTGTTTATGTTGCTGAAAGTTGTAAAATTTAATTTGGTATTTAAAGATGAATTTTGCGGTAAGGTAAAAAATCCTGCACCTTCCAGGCTGCTCACAAAAACAGTATTATCTTTCCCTGTTATGGAAAGGATGCTGCCTGATTGCAATAAATTATCTTCATTAATGTTTCTGTATTTTCCGGTTTTTCCATCTAATAAAAGAATTCCTTTTCCCATTGTTCCTATCCATATATTGCCGTTTAAATCCTGATAAAGTGCCGTTATATCTGTCTTTCGGTCAAGCTCTCTGATTGTATAATATTTTTTTTCTGCACCTGTGGCGGAATATTTTATCACTCCTTTTTCTGCTGCAAGCCAAATGTTATTTTCATTATCCCCAAGTAAGGCATGTGCTTTTTGAAACTCATTTTCTGTATATGCTGCCCGTAGCTTAAACTGTTCTCCCGGAGTTTTTACAAGCTCTTTATTATTTGATAAAAGCCAGATGTTACCTTCATTATCCTGCAGAATATCATTAATGTTTGTAAGTTCTGCATATTCACTTTTAAAAGCTCCTGAGGCGGCATCTTTATCACTTGCTTTTATAACGCCTGCGTTTTCTGTTGCTAACCATAAAAGATTTTGTGCCTGTAGCACCTGGTTTATTTGGCCTGCCTGCCAGTTTGTAAATTGCGATGGAGTGGTAAAGGCAGCCGTTTTGTTATTATACATACAAAGGCCTTTATCCTGCATGGCTATCCAAAAATTATCTTCCCCTGCGGGGATTATTTTTTTTACAAAATTATCGGGCAATCCATTTTTAGAAGAAAGTATTCTTACATTTTTTTTACTACCGTTAACAGTACACACACTTATTCCCTGGTCAGACCCTGCAAAAATTTCTCCTTTAGCTGATAAAGCCATGGTGTAAATGCTGTTATCACTTAAGCCATCTGCATTATTTATATTGTACAGACGATCATCAGAAAAATAATAAATTCCCTCACCATCAGTTGAAAACCAAAGGTTATTTTTTTTGTCTTCTAAAAACTGAGTGATCGCTTTTTTAGGGGTTCCTTCTTCGGGTGTAAAAAGTTTTAAATAGTTATTGGTAAGTGTTGCTATATCTCCATTTTTAAAGCCCACCCACAATTGTTTTTTTTTATCCTGAAAAATGGCAGTAACAAATGGATCGGCTACGGGATTGCGAAAAGGAATTGCGGTAAATTTTATTCCATCAAATTTATAAAGCCCATTTGATGTGCCTGCATAAATGTACCCCTGCTGGTTTTTAAAAAGACTTATAATTTTTATCGGAGATGATCCTTCTTCAATTTTAAAATGCTTTATACCGGGCATTTGTGCCTGTAAAAAATTTACCGCTACAAAAAAACATAACAGTAGAGTGATCTTTTTAATGCATTGGCTCATTCATCAATTATTTTTCCCTCAATTTTAATTCGCTGTTCACTTCCACCTTAATTTCTGAAGAAAGTTTTTCGTGAACAACCTTAGGTACGGGGATATTATGATCTGCCAGCAAAACAGTAAAATTTGCTTTAATGCTGATTGCGCCATTCTTAATGGTCATCTCACTTTTAATAATTCTTTCTTTAGATATGCCATGTACGGTGAGCAAGCCTTTGGCTCTTACAGTAAGTACAGTGTTCTTTTTAAAATCTACATCTTCAATTATTTTTCCGCTAAAAGTTGCATCAGGGTATTTATCACTTTCAAGATAATTCTCATTAAAATGATCTTTTTGAAAACCGCTGTTAAAGCCTTTGAACGATCTGATTTTTACCGAAAAAGCAAATTGTTTTTTATCTGTTTCTATCAATCCTTTTAAATCACTACTGGCTGCCTTAATAAGTTCCATAGGTGCATCTGAGGTAAAAACAATACTTCCTTTACTGATATTAAATATATCTGCCTGCTCCCGGAAGGAGCTGCTAAAAAGTAAAAAAAACAAAGCCGTTATTGTAAATCGCTTGTACATTAGGGTTTACACATAATAAGTGTTGATTAAAACGCTCATTACCATGATTTAGTATGTATTTTGCCTACGTTAAACACCCTGGAAATATTAAAGCCGAAAAGTATATCTCCCTTACCCCAAGAGCCTTTATTGCCGGTGATAAAATTACTCTCTGTCATTGACGAGGAATTGGTTATATGGAGCTGAAAAACATGTCCGCCGGTTTCAATATCAAAGCCAAGGGAAAGGACATTGGTAGAGCCGGGCACACGGGTTTGCGGCAACTGGTAATAATATTCAGCATTAAAGCTTGTTCTTTTAGAAATTTTTTGCCTGCCGCCAATGCCAACGGCATACACGTTGTTTGGGCCGGCATCTGTAGGATGATTGCGATAAATAAGGGTTGGCATAAGTTGTAAAGAAAGACCATCACTCATTTTTCTGCCCATCAAAAGCTGGTGTGTAAAATTGATTCTATAACCAAATGATTTATAAACAGCCTTATCTCTTAAACCAATTATACCAATGGTGGGGAGGTAACTGAGTGTAACAGGCATTTTGCGCTTGCCTGTAGATTGGCGTAAAATTTTCCATTTAACAAAGCCATCTACTGTTTTCATAGAAGTGCTTCTGCCAATGCCTATCATTACTGTATTGGTTAGCCCATAATCAAATCCCATACGCATGGTTGCATTATCTAACCCAAAAAAATTATAGGCGCCACCATTAGCACCCCCAATGGTGCCAAAGCGGTGCGATATTTTAAAATCCAAAACACCGGGGGCGGTATTTTCTATTGAGTGCCCGTCGATAAGCCGTGTAGTTTTAAAAGTTGCAGTTATGTATTGAGTTGTTAATTTTTCATTTGCCTTTAATTCTTCTTCCAGCATTTTAGAAATGTCGGTTGTATCCTGCGCAAAAACAAAAACTGCTGAACCTAGTATTAAAAGGGTTGCCGATATTTTTTTAATCATACACTAAAATTACCCTTTTTTAAAAGGCTCGTATTTACAATCAACGGTAATGCTTAATGATTCGGCAATTTTATTAGCAACTACGCCTGGTATCTTAATGCCGTAATCTTTAGGCTTAATACTAAATTTAGAATTTGCATTTATTTTGCCTTTGCTAATTGTAATGGTGCCCGGTGCTTCAATATAATTTGTTACGCCGTGTATGGTAAGGTTTCCATTTACAGTTACAGTATAACTACCATCTTTTAAAAGATTTATTTTGCCTAAATCTTTTATTGTGCCTTTAAAGTTTGCTTTGGGAAAAGTATTGCTTTCCATATAATTTTCATTGAAGTGTTCCTCCATTAAAGCTTTTTTAAATTTAAAGCTTTTGATGAGGGCAACAAATGCAAACTCTCCTTTTTTTAAATCCAGGATGCTGGTAACTTCATTGTTGTTTGCTTCAATATCTTCCATCGGTGTGGTGGAAAAAAAAGTAACCCTTGCACTGCGTGTAAGATGAGTTTGTGCAGAGGCGTATGCAATTGATACCGCAGAAACAAATAGAGATAAGAATATTTTTTTCATATTTAGGGATAATAATTTTAATAATTGATTATTGAACAAATTTGCAGCGATTAACAATTACATCCATATTATAGCCATCGCAATAACCTCTTACAATAATAGCATCGCCGGGTTTTACATTTTTGATTTCACTTTTATCCATTACACACTTAACTCCAAACATATCATCATTGGTTTTTAGGATATAAAAAGTTTCTCCATCTTCGTTTTTCCCCACTTCTTTTATTTCTCCGCTTACCTCTACTTTTTTATCACCCAATTTTTGAGGTACGTATTTTTGCTGCGCTGCAGTTTCATTCGTAGAAAAATCCTGTAACAATTGTATGGCAGTAACTTTTATAGCATCACCTTCCCGGGGATCTTTAAAAGGCTTGTTCCACATTTTGTAACCGATAATAGCGGCAGCGCAAATAATAAGCAGGATAATTATTAAAAAATGCTTTTTTCTCATCATCTATAATAATAAAATTATTGATTATTTATAGTAATTATTGAAAGAACTATCCGTACAGGAAAAAGTTATGCTTAAGCAGGAATAAAAATAAATTGAGCAGGGGTTTTATTTATTCATTACATAGCTTTCAATTGGCATGCGGTTGCTTATGCTTCTTGCCAATGTCATTTCATCTGCATACTCCAGCTCGCCGCCAAAGGCAATGCCACGGGCTATGGTGGTTATCTTTACATGCGTGCCTTTTAGTTTTTTGCCAATATAATAAATGGTAGTGTCGCCCTGTATATTGGGACTTAGTGCAAAAATTATCTCATCATTTTTTTCATTTCTTATTCTTTCCAATAAAGATTCAATCTGCAACTGATCGGGACCAACACCATCCAGCGGAGAAATAATACCGCCCAGTACATGATACAAACCATTGTATTGCTGTGTGCTTTCTATGGCAATCACATCACGTATTGTTTCTACGACGCAAATCATATCTGCCCGGCGATGAGGATTGCTACAAATGTTGCAAAGCACTTTATCAGATATGTTGTGACAGCGGGAACAGAATTTAATTTCTTCCCTCATTTTTTGTATGGCGCTGCTAAAGTTGCTTACCTCAATAATATCTTTTTTTATAAGATGAAGTACCAGGCGCAATGCAGTTTTTTTTCCGATGCCTGGCAAGCCTGCAAATTCATTAACAGCATTTTCTAAAAGAGAAGAAGAAAAAATCATGACGAGATCTTGAGGGTTTTATTTTTATAATTCTATGATAACATCTTTTTCGAAATTTTGTCTAACAGCTAATTTTTGCGGAACGCTATAAACTTTTTCAGGCTGTTTTCTTGCAGCAAAATTTCCTGCATCCCACCTACCGTTTTTATTATCATCATACAAAATTCTCATTTCATATTCTCCCGGCTCAAACAGCGGCGCATTCCAATTTGCATCCGTTAATGGATAACTTAAAATTACCTCGTTGTTTATCACAAATTGTAAAACAGGGTTTTTGCTTTTATCAAAATTGGTAAACTTAAGCCTTATATTTCCATAGTCACTTTCGCTTTTGGTTGTAAAGCGGAGGGTATCAGATTTTGCAAGTGAATTACCGGAAGTGTCTGTAGCAAAATCTTTTAAAATAATAAGGCGATAAGGCTCATCCTGTTTCCATTTATTACTGATAGTTATTTTTTTAAAAGCAGTATCAATAGTGATGTTTACATTTTGCAATGGCTTATTAAGCGTGTCAGTCAGGAATATTTTTTGTTTATCAAAATTTTTCAACCTGTTATTAAACTCAATTGTAAGATCGTTAATAATGCTTTGCTTTTCTCCCACAATTTTGATGGTGTAACGCAGTTTTTTCTCTGCGGCAGCAGCCGTGCCTTTTGGTTTCTCTGTAAGCTCTGCGTAAGCAAATAAGTTAACAGGTTTTGTGGAATTGCTTACAATAATGGTTGTATCTGCAAATGCAAATATTTCTGTTTTGCTATTGTAATTTCTGCTGCCGTCTGCATCTTTTAAAGCATATATTTTATACGCACCGGGTGCCAGGTTGCTAAAGGTAAAAACACCTGTATTATTTAATCTTGCAATGTATTTAGGTTTTTGTTTTATCACGGCAGAATCAGCAAGGTTTTTATAAAGAAGAACAATAAGTGTGCTGTCAGTTTTTCCGGTTTCAGCGATTTCTACTTTGCCTGATAAATCTAAAGAATCTAATGTGGCGCCTGTTGAAAAAACATACCTGAAATCTCTGATAATATTATTTTCATTTATATCTCTTATTGCATTGCCAAGGTTTATGGTGTAGGTTGTATTTGGCTCCAAAGTATCACGCAGCTTTATGGTTACGTTTTTTAATTTGTAATCTATGTAAGGGTTATTTACGGGAGTGGGAGATACTATTAGATTTTGCTGGAGCTCCTGCAATTGTATGTATTCATTAAAAATAAGGGTGATACGGTTGCCTTTAAAATTGGTTGCGCCGGTAACGGGGTTGGTACTTATGAGTTTTGGAGGAATAGAATCCCTTGGTCCTCCGGTGGGATTCATTATTTGGCCGCAGCCGGATGTAAATACTATTATTTGGGGCAATGAAATAATAGACAATAAAAAAAATAAGATCCGTTTCATAGTTATACAAACATAAAGCCTTTATTATTCAGAGATATTTTATGGGCATCTTAAAATATTATACATTTTCTTCTTCTTCCGCCATTTCGTGTAATGCAATCTCCAGCTTATTTTCTTTTACAAAATTGCACCAGTGGCAATCTTCTTTACCGCAGCCAGTATAAAAATCCCTCTCCTGTATTTTTTGCCAAACAGTTTTTACCTGTTGTGTAACTGTTTCAATATCCTCTGGCTGAATTAATACTTTTATTTTTTTAAATTCTTTCTTTTTATCCGGTTCTATAAAATCGAATTCGGTACTAACCACCTTCCAGTCTTTTTTATCATTGTCAACTAAAATTTTATAGAACACAGCCTGGCGCCAGTAATCACCGCCATTGGGCTGTTTATCATTTGGCGGACTTAATTTTTCTTTAGTGTAATTACTGGTAACATCACCCGTTTTGTAATCAACCACATTAACCTCCTTACCATTAAATTCAAGCTTATCTATTTTGCCTTTTAATGGTATGCCATTTACCACCACATTTTTTATGTTGCGCTCAACCGCAACAATTTTATTGCAGGTATTAATATGTTTTTCATAATAATTTAACAGCACTTCTTCTCCGTATTCCATTCTTCTTTCAAATGCCTGTTTGGTAAAATTTTCACGGTGGCGGGTCATGTACCACTTAAAATCTTCCAGCATTTCTTCTTTAGAAATGAATTGCTGTTTTTCATGCTTTTGCATTTTTTCGAAAAGCCTTTGCAAAGCGAAATGTACGGCGCTGCCGAACTCTGTATTTTCTGATTTGCCGGAAGGTATTCTTACTAAATTTTTAAAATAAAATTCCAAAGGGCACTTTAAATAATTGTTGAGAGAGGTAACATTCATTACATATTTTTCCAGCAAGGCGCTTATAAAATCTTCTTCTGATTTTTCTATTTCAGGTGCCAGGCAGGTGTAATTCAAAACCTCAAAATCCATTAATTCTGCTTCCTGCAATTCAACTCTTTCAATCGGCAGCTCATGTGTTTGCAGTATCTCTGCAATAAACATTGATGGTTCAAGCTCTTTACCATCGGCTTTATATTTTACGTAAGAAATTTGTAAATGTTTTTCAGCTCGTGTAAGTGCCACATAAAATAATCTTCGCAGTTCTTCATCATCATTTGCTGCAGGCAGTGAAGAAAAAACTGTATCAGGAAACTTAAAGCCAGCGCCTGGCTTTCTTTTCTTTTCCCAAAGAGATGCGTTTACACCAGCCACAAATACATGCTCAAACTCCAAACCTTTAGAACCGTGTGCTGTCAATAGGTTCACGCCTTTATCACTGCCTGAAATTTTTATCATTGGCAGCGGCAGATCTTCTTTTTCCATAAGATCAATTATAGAAATAAGTTGCTGTAGCGTAAGCCAAGGATTGCGTGATGTTTCTTCTTTTATAAAATCGAATAAAGCTGTCAGCATTTGCATCAGCGTTATTTTTTCATCATGATTCATAATATAACCCAGCACGCCTGCATTGCAAATAATGTTTTCAAAAAGCTGCTGAAGGGTAACATTAGAAACATCTGAAATTAAATTTTCAATTGTTTTGCTGAAAGATTTTAAGCGGTCATTAATGCCTGCATCAAATAAATTTTTTGCGGGCTCATTGGCTTTGTCATACAGCAGCCTTCTTATTGAAGTATGCTCACCTTTATGATTTTTGCTATTTACTTCAACAGTAAGTTTTGCAATTTCAATTGGGGGAATTTTATAAAAATCAAAATGTAAAATTTCGAACAGCATTTCATCCCCGCCATAAGGTATATCATGCTCGGCAGCCAGATAGCGCAGCAACTGAATTATTTTTTTTGCAAAAGGATGCTGAATAATATTTATGCTTCGCTTTGAAAAAACAGGAATGTCTTTTAGGCGAAAATATTTTATAAGATCTTCCCCGTATTTGTTTTCTTTAAAAATAATTGCAATCCTGCCCGGCTCAATGCCTTGCTGCACAAGGGTTTTAACCTTATTGGTAATATCTGCCATTTCATCTTTGGCAGTTTTATACTCTACAATAGTTGGGTTATGCAACAGTTGCATCAATTCTTCTCTGGAAGAAATTAGATTTTTACTTAAGCCTTCAAATTTATTTATCAGGCGTTCATTATTTCTTTCTATCAGAGTTTTGGAAATATTTAAAATGCCCTGCGTAGAGCGGTAATTATTGGTAAGCACAACTTTTAAAAGATCAGCATAGCCACTTGCAAAAGTTTCCATGTTCTCAATGTTAGCACCCTGAAACCGGAAGATGCTTTGGTCATCGTCGCCTACAACAAACACATTCGGATTGTCCCAATAACTTACCAGTAATTCTACAATTTTATTTTGTGTACCACTGGTATCCTGGTATTCATCTACCAAAATGTATTGATATTTTTCCTGGTAGTTCGCAAGCAGATTTTTATTTTCTTCAAAAGCTTTTATCACCCAATTTATCATGTCATCAAAGTCGTATAAGTTTCTCTGGCGCATCATATCCTGAAAATGCTGAAATTCATTTAGGGCAGCACAGAGCTTTTCCATTCGTAATTTCTCTTCTTCATAAGCAGGTTTGTAATCTCCTTTTTCCCATTGTCCTTTTCTTGAATTTTTATATTTAAAAATTTCATCTGTTTTAATCCTTTCTAAATAAATGTCAATTCTTTGCTGCAAAAAATCCTGGCTCCAGCCTTCTCTTTTCATGGCAGAAAAAAGATTTTGTAAATTTTTTATTTCATAATAAACATCGCCACGGTATCTTTTAAGAATATTATTTTTAGGAAAGCCATCAATAAGTTCTTTAAACAATTCTATTTTCTGCAACTCTGAAACGGGGTTGAGCGATGACTTTTCGAACATGGATAAATTATCCTGGATAATATCGTTACAAAAAGAATGGAATGTGTAAATGTTCACTTTGTATGCATCTGCACCAATAAACTGCAAAAGCCTTCTCCGCATAGCAATAGCACCTGCATCTGTGTAAGTAAGGCATAAAATATTATTAGGAAGCACATCTGTTTCCAGTAAAATTTTACCGATACGGGCTGCAAGAATTTGGGTTTTTCCTGTACCCGGACCGGCGATAACCATTACGGGACCTTCAATGGTATCCACGGCTTTACGCTGTTCTGTATTTAGTTTTTTATATTCTTCAGTAAATTTTTTTAATAGAATTTCTCTGTAATGCAGCATATTTATAAAGATAAGAAGACAGGGGCAAACACTTTTGTATCATTTGCTTAAAACTGGTTTACCGATTTATGCGTTACTTTAAATATGAGTAAAATTTACAGAGTGAAGAAAGCACAGGTTTTGCCAATCTCTATTGAAAAAGCGTGGGATTTTTTTTCTTCTCCGGCAAATCTTGCCGAGTTAACGCCTGATCATTTAGGCTTTAATATTATTTCTCTTCATCATGGTGATAAAATGTATGCCGGGCAAATAATTGAATATACCGTAAAACCATTTTTAGGCATTCCATTGTATTGGATGACCGAGATAACTCATGTAGAGGATCAAAAATATTTTATTGATGAACAACGATACGGTCCTTATGAATTATGGCATCACCAGCATCATTTTAAACCAACCGAAAGCGGAGTAGAAATGACTGACATTATCCATTATAAATTACCGCTTTGGTTTTTAGGAGATATTGCCAATACACTTTTTGTTGAAGATCAGCTGACTAAAATATTTGATTACCGGTTTACAAAGGCAGAAGAGCTGTTTGGTGTAAGCAGATAAAGTAAATAAAGTAAAAAGGATATAAAGTATCAAATACCTTAGCTACCTGATTTACTTTTTATACGTTATTACCCCGGCATTCTTGTAATGTATTTTTCCATTTGCTTTATCTGATCAACTATTTGAGGTGTGGTTGGCTTAAGTCCTTTTACTTTTCTAAAATATTCTTTCGCTGCCCTGAATTCTCTTTTATTTATCATTATAGAAGAAAGCTGTAAATAAGCAGCAGCCTGATTTTCCTTATCAGGCAAGCCCGAGCGAATTGCCTGACGTATGTATTTTTCTGCTTGTTTTATATCACCTTTTTGCATGCAGAGCATACCCAATTGTAATTGATTGGCTCCTTCTGCTTCTTTCATGGGGCTGCCCAACGAAAGGCTTTTTTTCATGTGCGTTTCTGCGGAAGCATAATCTTGTTTTACCATAGCCAGATTACCTTTAAGCGTAAAATATACAGAACGTACAGGCTTTATTAAAAGGTTGGGGAACCAAATTGAATTAATAACTTTTTCGGCTCCTTCCATATCGCCACTTTCCATATAACCCTGTATAAGCCGCATGGGACCAAATAAAAAATGACCGGCAATAAATATTACGGCAATTAGGTATAATATAAAAGATGGCCAAAAGCTGGTTTGTATATTAACTATAATTGCTGCAACCAATAAAACTGCACCCAGCAACAACCTGTATTTAATAATAAAATTCAAAAATTTCATAAAGAAAAAATTAGGTGTGCAAAGATACGATTGACAAAGAGATTATGAAGATATAGATAAGAGAAACCATTATTTTTGCAATCTTAAAAATTGGTCCCGTAGTTCAATGGATAGAATAGAAGTTTCCTAAACTTTAGATGCAAGTTCGATTCTTGCCGGGACTACAAAAACAACTTATATTTTCTGCCAAAATTATTTTTCTCGTAGCTGATATGTCATTATTTATTACCTCATTAAATTCAGGAAGTAATGGTAACTGCTATTACATTGGTAATGAAAACGAAGCTATATTGGTAGATGCAGGGATTTGCTGTAAAGAAGTGGAGTTAAGAATGAACCGGTTGGGTTTAAAGATTGATTTAGTAAAAGCGATATTTATTTCTCATGAGCATACAGATCATATCAGTGGACTAAGTACACTTGTAAAAAAATTTCAAATTCCGGTTTACATTACGCCTGCTACTTTAAACAAGTCAGAGCTTGTTTTGCCAAAGCATTTAATTAAAACTTTTTTAGTAAACCAATCGCTAAATATTGGCGAAATTACAGTTACTGCCTTTCCTAAATTTCATGATGCATCAGACCCATGCAGTTTTATTTTAAGCTGTAAGCAAATAAATATCGGTGTATTTACAGATGTTGGGCAGGTATGTGCTAATGTTATAAAGCATTTTAAACAATGCCACGCTGCTTTTTTAGAGGCAAATTA
>JBKJLG010000367.1:0-3123 GCA_046596995.1 Chitinophagaceae bacterium | reverse complement strand
AATAAAGATGAGATCACACATCTTATTACGGTAAGTTGTACAGGCATGAGTGCTCCCGGGCTTGATTTGCAAGTGATGGAAGCAATGAATTTGCCGCCAAATATTTTTCGTACTTCTGTAAATTTTATGGGGTGCTATGCAGCCATACACGCCCTAAAACTTGCCGATGCATTTTGCAAAGCAGATAATAATGCCAAAGTGATAATAGTTTGTACAGAATTATGTACGCTGCATTTTCAAAAAAACAACAGTGCTGATAACATCACTTCCAGCCTGCTTTTTGGGGATGGCGCAGCAGCAGTATTGGTTATGCATGATGACAAACAACCCGGCTTGCGCATTAAAGATTTTTACAGCGAAGTTGCTTTTAAAGGCAAAAAACACATGAGCTGGAAATTATCTTCTTCAGGTTTCTTAATGACACTTTCCGGTTATGTACCCGAGTTAATTGAAGAAGATTTTAATAGCCTTATGCAAAATGCTTTAACACATGCTAAACTTGATAAATCAGAAATATCTCAATGGTGTATTCATCCCGGAGGAAAAAAAATATTAAGCGCCATACAAAAAAGCATTGATATTAAAGAAGAAGAATTAAACCACTCTTACGATATTTTAAAAAATTATGGCAACATGTCGTCGCCAACAATATTATTTGTTTTAAAAAATATAATGGAAGAATTAGCTGCCAGCAAAAGTTCGGAACAAAATATTTTTGGCGCTGCCTTTGGTCCCGGACTTACTATGGAAACATTCATTTTAGCCAATGATTGATTACAGCCAACGATCAGATAAAAAAGAAATTTTAGACAGGGACGATATTCCTTTTGCTGATATTGAGCAGAACATGAAGGAATTAAATTTTATCAATACACATCTCGGTGGGCACGCCATTTCAATACAAGGGTTTAAAAAACTTACAGGTAACAAAAAAAATATTTCTGTTTGTGAAATTGGCTGTGGCGGCGGCGATAATTTAACCGCTTTATATAATTTTTGTAAAGAAAAAAAAATTGCAGCAAATTTTACAGGCATAGATATAAATGCGGATTGTATTGCTTTTGCAAGGGCTAAATCGCAAATTTCCAATGTTAAATTCATTACCTCAGATTACAAACAATATACATTTATCGAAAAGCCGGATATAATTTTTTCTTCGCTATTCTGCCATCACTTTAAAAATGAAGAATTAATAACCATGCTGCAATGGATGAAAGCCAATTGCAACCTTGGCTTTTTTATAAATGACCTTCACCGCCATCCCATAGCATATCATTTTATTAAAATAGCTGCAAATTTTTTTTCTAAATCTTATCTTGTAAAAAATGATGCCCCGCTTTCGGTTTTACGAGGATTTACTAAAAGTGAGTGGAAAAATATCTTGCAAATAGCGAGTATTAAAAATTATACAATACAATGGAAGTGGGCATTCAGGCATTTGATTGTAAGCCCCCTGTACCCCGAAGGGGAACTTAGTTTACATCACAATTAGTTATTATAAGTATTTTTCATATTGCAGTTTTTTGAAGATATAATTTGAAATTTATAAATAGAATGGCCTTGAATGTTACAAATAAAATTTCAAATTTAAGTTCCCCCGTTGGGGGACAGGGGGCTGATGCTATTATTATTGGCGGCGGGCTTGCAGGTCTTTCTTTATCAATACAACTTGCAAAAGCAGGGCACAGTGTTATATTGTTTGAGAAGGAAAAATATCCATACCACAAGGTTTGTGGTGAATATATAAGCCTTGAAAGTTCAGATTTTATTGAGAAACTTGGTTTGCCTGTAAGCCAAATGAATTTACCTGTTATTAAAAAATTACTGGTTTCTTCTCCCAACGGAAAAAAAATTGAAAGCCCGCTTGACATGGGCGGGTTTGGCATGAGCCGTTACACATTGGATAACGCATTGTATAAAATTGCACTGGCAAATGGCGTTACAGTTTTAGAACAAACCAAAGTGAGCGATGTTGTTTTTAAAGATGATATGTTTTTTATTTCCGCCGGTAATTTAAAAGTGCAGGCTAAAATTGTTGCAGGCACATTCGGCAAAAAAAGCAATCTCGATGTAAAATTTTCAAGAGATTTTATAAAGGAAAAACCCAATAAGTTAAACAATTATATTGGCGTTAAGTATCATGTAAAATCAAATGAGCCGGTTGATACAATTGCACTGCATAATTTTAAGGATGGCTATTGCGGCATTTCGAAAATTGAAGATGAAAAATATTGCCTTTGCTATTTAACTACAGCCGCTAATTTAAAAACCAATAATAATTCCATTGCCCAAATGGAAAAAAATATGTTGCAAAAAAATCCATTCCTCCAAAAAATATTCAGCCAGTCAACTTTTTTATACAATGAACCTGTAATCATTTCGCAAATAAGTTTTAATAAAAAAACACAAATTGAAGATCATGTTTTAATGATCGGTGATGCCGCCGGTATGATAACTCCGCTTTGCGGCAACGGAATGAGCATGGCATTGCATGGCAGTAAAATCGCCTATGTAGAAATCAGTAATTTTCTCCAAAATAAAATAACCCGTAGAGAAATGGAGTATAATTATATTAATAAATGGAATAAGCAATTCTCCTCAAGATTAAAAAACGGAAGATTGATTCAACGTTTTTTTGGCAAAGTATGGTTGACGAATCTTTTCATCACTACGCTAAAACATTTTCCTTTTTTAATAAGTCGATTTATTAAAAGCACCCACGGGCAGCCATTTTAAGGTTTATCTTTGCGCAGCAATGGAACCAATTTTACTTTTTGATGGTGTTTGTAATTTTTGCAACGGAGCAGTAAATTTTGTTATCAAAAGAAACAATAAAAAAAATATCAGGTTTTCGCCATTACAATCCAATACGGGAAACAAATTATTAAATGAGTACAATTTACCTGCAGACAAGCTGGAAACATTTTTTTTTATTGAGAATAACAAAGCCTATGCATACTCTACAGCAGCGCTGAAGGTTTGCCGCCACCTGAGCGGCTTATGGCCTTTACTATATTGTTTTATTATAGTGCCTGCATTTATACGGGATGGTGTGTATAAGTGGGTAGGCAAAAACCGTTACAAATGGTTTGGTAAAAAAGAAAGCTGCATGATACCATCACC
>JBKJLG010000283.1:0-4548 GCA_046596995.1 Chitinophagaceae bacterium | reverse complement strand
TCCGGTATTTCATCAGGACTATCTTGCAAGTCCGCATCCATAGTAATTACCACTTCACCTTTGCATGATTTAAAACCCTCATTCAGCGCAGCACTTTTACCGTAGTTTCTCTGAAATTTAATACCTTTTATATTTGCATTGTGTGAGCGTAAATTTTCAATTACAGCCCAGGAGTTATCACTGCTGCCATCATCTACCAAAATTATTTCATAGCTAAAATTATTCTCGGTCATCACTCTTTCTATCCATGCAGTAAGCTCTGGCAAAGACTCTTCCTCATCAATAAGCGGAACAATAACTGATAGATCCATAAATAATTATTTTCTTCTGATAAAAACCAGTGAGGCAATTGCTGTGATAACTCCTCCCAAAAAAAGATATGCAAAAATACTTCTTGATATTAGCATTGTCAGATAATAATCTTTCATTTTTAAAACGCTGCTTTCAATTTCTGCGGGTGTACTGTTACCTTGTTTTACCAATTCTGTTTTGTATGCCACCGCCAACTCTTCTTTAAATTCAGGATGCAGTTTATTAAAAATAAAAGTAAACAACACCATTAGCAAAGTAACTATTACAAAACATTTAAAACCTTCTAAAAAGTATTTTGCAAATTTATTGGGATTATCCTCAGACCTGGAAAAAGTGAACAGCGACCAAATTATACCACCTGTATATAAGACGTAAATAAAATATTGCTGAGGGCTGTTATAGGGCTGATGCGTATAAAATAATATCAGCGTAAAAGCTATCATTAAAAATCCCGTAACAAATCCCTTTTGTGTGGCAGTTATATTTTTCAGCATTTAAGAAAGATAAATTTTATCGCCATTAATTATTCCTATTGCCTTTCCTTTTAATTTTTTATCAATAAAAGCATTGTTATAAGATTTAGAGCGAATATCTGTTTTACTAAAAATATATTCTTCATCCGGATTATATAAAGTGAGATTAGCTTTTTGATCGGGCTTAATTTCCGGTATTGCCAAATTGAAAATTTTTCTGATGTTTTCTGTTTGCATTTTAATAAAATCCTTTGATGAAATGCCGGTAATGCCCGCCACTCCAAAAACGCTTTCCAAACCTTCCATACCTATTCTTGCATATTCAAATTCGCAGGCTTTACTGTCCCATTCATGCGGTAGATGATGGGAGGCAATAAAATCTATCTCTCCATTTTTTATTCCTTCTCTTAAAGCATTTATATCTTCTTTTGTACGCAATGGCGGATTAACCTTTAAGTTGGTATCATATCCGGCAACATCTTCATCAGCAAAATATAAATGATAAGGCGCAACCGAACAGCTAACCTGTAATCCATCTGCTTTTGCTTTAGCAATAAGTTGTAAAGATTTTTTGGTGGAAATACCGGTGAAATGAATTTTTGAATTCGTATATTCTACCAGTTCAATATCTCTGGCAATCATTATTTCTTCAGCTATGGCAGGCTTGCCAGGCAAACCGGCCCTTGTAGAAACAATGCCCTCATTAATTAAGCCATTGGCAGAAATATTTTTATCATCCGGCAATTGAATAATAACTCCATTAAAGGGAAGAACATATTGCAAAGCCTTTATCATCATCCCCGATGACTGCAGAGAATTTAAACCATCAGAAAATGCAACAGCACCCGAAGCCTGCATATCGTAAATCTCAGTAAGCGCTTTACCTTCTGCATTTTTAGTTATTGCAGCAATGGGATGAATTGTAACAGGCAGATATTTACTTTTTTGCAAAATATACTCAACCTGCGATTTATTGTGCACCACAGAAATAGTATTCGGGATAAGCATTACCTCTGTAAAACCACCTGCGGCAGCAGCATGCGAGCCGCTTTCTAATGTTTCTTTAAATTCTTCACCAGGGTCAGCAAAGTTTGCAAAGCAATCCATCCAGCCAATGGAAACATGTAGATTTTCTTTTTCAATTATTTTATCAGCAGTAGTATTTATTTGACTTTCAACAGAAGTTATAAAACCATTTTCAATTAAAATATCATGGGGTTGAGAGCCGTATTGCTGAGAAGAAATAATTGCTTGCTTAATTAAAACCTTCATTAGGTTTGATAAAAATTTTGATGCGCTAAAATAGATTTAAGTCTTTTACAAGTTAAATCAGTACAAACACATTCTTTTTAAAAAATTAGTCGGGATGACAAGATTCGAACTTGCGACCCCACGCCCCCCAGACGTGTGCGCTACCGGGCTGCGCTACATCCCGAATTGTTGCAAAACTAACAAATAACAAATAAGTAAAGTAACAATTAAATTTATCGAAAATAAATTATCGTTTTATTCTATTCTACCTTTACAAAAATATTAAAGCACACATGGCATACCGCAATCAACAGGAGTTTATAAACGCCCTGGAAAAAGCAGGAGAATTAATAAGAATAAAAACTTACGTTGATCCTAAACTGGAAATAGCAGAAATAACGGATCGCATTAGCAAAAGCGGGCATGGAGGCAAAGCTTTGCTTTTTGAAAATACAGGTTACGAATTTCCTGTTTTAATGAATGCTTACGGAAGCGAAAAAAGAATGTGCATGGCATTGGGCGTTACCCATCTTGATGAAACAGCCAAACAAATTGAAGACCTTTTTAAATTGCTTGCTTCTCCAAAAGAAAATATTTTAGATAAATTAAAATTGCTACCCAAGCTAGGGCAATTTGCAAGCTGGATGCCTAAAGTAAAAAGTGGCAGGGGAGAATGTCAGCAGGTTGTAATGGATGAACCTGATATTACAAAACTGCCGGTAATTACTTGTTGGCCAAAAGATGGTGGACCATTTGTTACGCTGCCCATAATTCACACAAAAGACCCTAATACAAATGCAAGAAACGTTGGCATGTACCGTATGCAGGTTTTTGATAAAACACTTACCGGAATGCATTGGCATAAGCACAAAGTTTCTGCAAAGCATTTTAATGAGTATAAAAAATTACAAAAGAGAATGCCGGTGGCTGTTGCATTGGGAGGCGATCCTGTGTACGCTTATTCTGCAACAGCGCCATTACCGGAAAACGTAGATGAATACATGCTGGCAGGGTTTTTACGAAAGAAAAAAGTTGAACTGGTAAAATGTATTTCTCAGCCGGATATCGAAGTACCGGCAGATGCCGATTTTGTTATTGAAGGATATGTAGATTATGATGATGAATTAATTTGGGAAGGTCCGTTTGGAGATCATACCGGTTATTATTCATTGCCTGATTGGTATCCAAAATTTCATATTACTGCCATCACACATAAAATAAATGCTGTTTATCCGGCAACCATTGTTGGCATACCTCCGCAGGAAGATGCATGGCTGGGAAAAGCTACAGAGCGTATTTTTTTAGCACCCATGAAAATGACAATGATCCCGGAAATACTGGATATGGATATGCCTGTGGAAGGCGTATTTCATAATTTGGTAATTGCACAAATAAAAAAAGACTTTGCAGGGCAGGGGCAGAAAGTGATGAATGCCATGTGGGGTGCTGGCCAAATGATGTTTAATAAAATATTAGTGCTTGCAGATGAACATATAAAAATTCAGGATTATGAAGCGTTGGGTAAATATGTTTTTAAAAATATTGATGTAGCAAGAGATATTTATTTTTCGCAGGGGCCAATGGATGTTTTAGACCATAGTTGCAGCAAGCTTGGATTTGGCGGCAAAATGTGTATTGATGGAACTTTAAAATTTGAAGAAGAAAAAGATGATAGCAACGAGTTATTCATTACTAATTACCAGTTAAATGAAAAGTTTTTGATTGATAAATTTTTTGAAATAAAATTTGTAAACGTTTCTCTTTTGCAAAAAGAAATTCCGTGTATAATTATTTCGGTAGAGAAAAACAGGAAAAATAATATTAAAGAACTGCATGAGCATATTTGCGAATTAGAAGAAATGGATGGTATAAAAATGATATTATATGTTGAGCATACGGTTGATGCAAATGATTTAACCACCGCATTGTGGCGGCTTTGCAACAATCTCGATCCCAAACGTGATAGTTTGTTGGTGAAAAGAACTTCAAAAGCCTCCCCTTTCGGGGGAGGTTTGGAGGGGGCTGTCTCCTGCCTTGGACTTGATGGCACTCGAAAAACCAAAGAATTTGATAACTTTCAAAGAGATTGGCCAAACATAATTGTTGCCGATGAAAAAACCATAAACTCGGTGGATGAAAAATGGAATACATTAGGCTTGGGAGAATTTATTCCTTCACCTTCACTAAAATTTAAAAATCAAATGTATGGTGAAGAAGCGGTGGTGGCGTAACACTTTTTACAATTAAAATTAATTTATGAAAACACTTAAACTTATTATTTGCAGTACATTCATTGCCATATTAATGATAGGCTGCAAAGCGCAGCCAAAAGTGCAATCGTTTGCAAAACAAAAAGATAACAACACTTTGCTTTGGCAGATAAGCGGCAAAGATCTAAAAAAGCCAAGTTATTTATTTGGCACTTTTCATTTATTGTGCAAAGAAGATATACAAATAAGCGAGCCTTTAAAAAAAGCACTTGCCTCAAGCGACAAAATATTTATGGAGCTTG
>JBKJLG010000023.1:0-10380 GCA_046596995.1 Chitinophagaceae bacterium | reverse complement strand
GTTTTGCGTACTGCTTGCCCATATCACCAAATATTTTATCCCATACATCTTCGGTATCTGCCAGTACAACTTTTACAAATTTTGCGCTTTCATCCTGTTGCGCCTTTTGCTCTGTTGTCATTTCCTGCTGTTGTCCCTGCGGAAAAACCTGCTGCAGATCTGATACCTCACCGCCGCCGAGTAAAAATTTTGCCAGCAAAAAAATAACGCCTACAATTCCGCCGCCAACCACAAGTGGTCCGCCGGTAACACCTCTGCGATCATCTACATTGCTGCTTTCTCTTCTGCCTAACCATTGCATAATTTAAATTTTTAATGTTAATATATAAAATGATGCCATTATTTTATGCCTGGGCTGTTATTAAGTAAAACGCCACATCCTTTATAAACACTGCCTTTGTAATTTACTATTACTTTATATTGATACAACATATCGCTCATGCCATCGCTGCAAAATTGCGAAAGTATAATTACCCGTAATTTATTTTTATCTGCAGTAAGATTGTAGATAGTGCTGTCTTTTGAAAAATCAGGCGAAACCGCTTCTGCTGTTACAGGTTTTTTCCAGTCTGCTAATTTAAAAGTTACCATCTTTTCGTCATCAATTTCAATGCTCCAGAAGGGCTCGTTACCTACACCAATAAAATCTATTCCTTGCTTTTGTTTCTCCTTCCACGATGGGTTCATTTCTGCCAAATCTCTTTTTACTAAAGCGTATTGTAAAGAATCTGTAAAGAGGCTGTCTTTTCTAAAAAAGAATTTTAATGGCGTTCTGCCGGGCTGATACATCCATATCATCCCGCTTTTTCTTTCCCAAATACCTTCCGTTTTTTTAGGTAAAGATGATGTACCCCATTTCACTTCCTCAAGCCTGTACTTTTTATCTGCAGTAAACATAATGGTTTGCTGCAGGCCTTCGCAACCCTTGCAAGGGTACATTCCCTGGTAGGCGCCGCTCGGCAGGCTATCAGCAAATGCGGCCGCCATGGTAGAATCTTTTATAAAAATTATGGTGTCCTGAATATGTGTGGTGTCATTTACAAAAACTGTTTTTTCTTTTGAGGGGTTTTGATTGCAGGAAAGAAAAATAAAAGAAGCAAATAACAAATGACCAATTTTCATCTTATTAAATTTATATGAAAATACTATTTTATAATTTTGATGATTGTTATAGCTTTATTACCTAAATTTTTTGATATGAAACATACTCTGCTTATTGTAGTCCTGGTCATCGGTATTATTTCCTGCAAACAAAGTGATAGCAAACAAAATAAAGAAAGCGCTGATATTGTATCTCAGGATACTTCTTTAAATAAAATACTTGATGATTATTATGAGCAGAGAATGAAGTTGTATCCTTTGGAGTCCACTCAAAACGGAGAAAATAGATACAATGATCGCCTTCCCATAAATATTTCTGATACTTACAAAGACACATTACGGAATTTTTATTCTCATTTTTTAAGTTTTGTTTCATCTGTTGATACATTAAAACTTAATGCAAATGATCTTATAAGCTATAAAATTTTTACCCGTGAAATGAAAATGCAGCTTGAAGCATTGGATTTAAATATTATAACAGGAGATATAAATAATTATTATATACCCTTTCAACAGTTTTGGGGGTTACCGCTCACAATGGGGCAGCTTGGTTCAGGTAAAGGTTACCAGCCTTTTAAAACCGAAGCCGATTATAATAATTGGCTCAGCCGCATTAAACAATTTTCAATTTGGTGCGATACAGCAATAGTACAATTTACAAAGGGGGTAGAGCATAAATATATTTTACCTAAAGCATTGGTTTTAAAAATGATCACTCAAATGCAGGCCATGACAGTAAAAGATAGCGCTAAAAATATTTTTTATGGCCCCGTAAAAAAATTTCCTGTAGGTTTTAATGATGATCTGAAACGGTCATTAACACAACAATATGCTCAGGCTATTGATTCATTCATTATTCCATCTTACCAAAAGCTTGCTGTTTTTTTTAAAAATAAATATTTGCCTGCGGCGAGAACCACTACCGGTATAAACACTCTACCCAATGGCGATAAAGTGTATGATTATTTAATAAGATACTGGACAACTACTAATAAAACCGCTGATGAAATTTATAATACCGGTTTGGCAGAAGTGAAAAGAATAAGAACGGAAATGGAGAGAATAAAAGATAGCGTAGGCTTTAAAGGCGATCTTAAAGCCTTTTTTGAGCACATGAAAACCGATAAAAAATTCATGCCCTATAAAACACCTGAAGAAGTATTGAATGCTTTCAGAGATATTCAAAAAAAGATAGATCCTAATTTAAAAACAATGTTTGGCCGAACACCAAAAACTCCATTTGAGATGAGGCAAACGGAGGCTTTTCGTGCTGCAACCGCAAGTGCTGAATATAATCAGGGATCGCCTGACGGCAGCCGGCCGGGTATTTTTTATGTGCCGATAATTGATGCAACCACTTACAACACCACCTCCGGAATGGAATCATTGTTCTTGCATGAAGCTATTCCTGGACATCATTATCAAATTTCCTTACAACAGGAGAATGAGAGCCTGCCAAAGTTTCGGCGCTTTGCCTGGTTTGGTGCAATGGGTGAAGGCTGGGCATTATACTGCGAATCGCTTGGCAAAGAATTAGGATTATATACTGACCCATACCAATATATGGGTGCTTTGGGAGATGAAATACACCGGGCTATCAGGCTTGTAGTGGATGTAGGTATGCACTTAAAAGGAATGACAAGGGAAGAGGCAATAAAATATATGATGGATAACGAAGCTATTAATGAACAAGGCGCTACTGCAGAAATAGAAAGATATATGGCAATTCCGGGCCAGGCCTTAAGTTATAAAATAGGTGCTTTAAAAATAAGTGAGCTGAGAGAAAAATATAAAAATCAATTGGGAAATAAATTTAGTCTTGCCGCATTTCATGATGAGCTTTTAAAAGATGGCGTGATGCCACTTGATGTAATGGAAAGTAAAATGGATGCATGGGCAAAAACAATAAAATAATATCATACTTAAATAATATAACCAAATGAAAAAAATCGGTATTGCAGCAATAACACTTTTATTATTTATCAGTGGATGCGGACCAAAAATCTACAAATCAAATGAGTTTGATGATATAGCTTCAAAACATAAATTAGTTGCTATATTACCAGCGAATGTAACTATAATGCTCAGGCCTAATCAATCAAAAAAAATGACTCCGGAAGAACTTGAAAAAAACAGGGAATCTACTGGTTATGCCATTCAGGATAAATTATACAGTTGGTTTTTGCGCCGTAGCGATAAATTCAATTACACGGTAAAATTTCAGGATGTTAGCAAAACAAATGCATTATTAAAAGATGCAGGCTTAACCTATACTGATGTTCGATTGAAATCAAGAGAAGCTCTTGCGAAGTTGTTGGGTGTAGATGCCGTTATTACAAATATAACCCGTATGGATAAGCCCATGAGTGATGGCGTGGCTATTGCTTTAGGAGTGCTTTTAGGTGCATCAGGTTCCACCAATAATGTGAATACAACAATCAATATTCACGAGGCAAATAAGGGAGATCTTATCTGGAAATATGATTATGTAGCGCAAGGTAGCTTTGGCAGTTCTCCCGAAAATCTTGTAAATGGATTAATGAGAAATGCTTCCCGAAAATTTCCCTATAACGAAAAGAAGTAAGCTGCTGCTGATTGAAAAAACTAACTATTTTGACAATTTTTTACTAAAATAATTAGCGTTAATAAATATTTATATCTATATTTGAATAAATAATAACTTAGATACATCAATTAAAACAGACAACATGAGCAACGCAGAAAAATTAAAAGCATTAAAATTAACTATTGATAAAATAGATAAAGATTTTGGAAAAGGTAGTGTGATGATGATGAATGAAAGATCGCAGGAGCCACAGGAAGTGATCTCTACCGGATCAATTGGTTTAGATGTGGCACTGGGTATTGGCGGGCTACCAAAAGGCAGAGTGGTTGAAATTTATGGGCCTGAATCTTCAGGTAAAACAACATTGGCAATACATGTAATTGCAGAGGCACAAAAAAAGGGTGGCATGTGCGCTTTTATTGATGCGGAGCATGCTTTTGATGCCAACTATGCAAAAAGATTAGGGGTTGATGTAGATAATCTTTTAATATCTCAGCCGGATTATGGAGAGCAGGGTTTGGAAATTGCTGACAGGCTAATTCTTTCCGGCGCATTGGATGTGGTTGTAATAGATTCTGTGGCAGCACTTGTACCAAAAGGAGAGTTGGAAGGTGAAATGGGAGATAGCAAAATGGGTTTACAGGCCAGATTAATGAGCCAGGCCTTGCGTAAGCTTACTGCAACAATAAGTAAAACCAACAGTTGCTGTATTTTTATAAATCAACTTCGTGATAAGATAGGTGTTATGTTTGGCAGCCCCGAAACAACAACAGGCGGTAATGCATTAAAATTTTATGCGTCTGTAAGATTGGATATTAGAAGAATGGCACAAATAAAGGATGGTGATGAATCCGTTGGTAACAGGGTTAAAGTAAAGGTTGTAAAAAATAAAGTTGCGCCGCCTTTTCGCATTGCTGAGTTTGATATTATGTTCGGTCAGGGAATTTCAAAAACGGGTGAAATAATTGACATGGGTGTTGAAATGGGCATCATACAAAAAAGTGGAAGCTGGTTTAGTTATGATACAACTAAACTTGGGCAAGGAAGAGATTCAGTAAAAACTTTGCTTACCGATAATCCTGAACTGGCAAATGAACTGGAAGGAAAAATAAGAGCTAAAATTGCTGAAGTAGCCGCAGCGTAAAATATTATTATGGGTTAGTACAGCCATCTGCTTTTGTAGATGGCTTTTTTATGCAGATAAAAACCTGTAACCTTTAAAAACCATTTTTATATCCTGCCAAATTGAAAAATCATTTGCATACCAAACATCGGCTGCTTCAAGACTTGTAGGTGGAAGTGTATTTAATTTTTGCGGTAAGCCTGTGGTTGTTAAAATAGCGGGTTTTAAAAAAAAATTACTTCCTATCGAAGCGGCACCTATCCATGTTTTTTTAAAAATTAAAACGGCAAAAACATTTTTATAAAATTGGATAAAATTTTTTTGCACAAGAACATGCACAGGAAAAGAAAGGATAAAAAACATACTGATAATAATGTCTGCAATTTTTTTATTTCTTTTATTTGCGGGTAATAGCATATTGGCAAAAGCGTTGTCTGCTACTATTTTCCCCGCACTTTCTTTGCTTTCGCTACCAACAATTCCTTTTGAGCCCTCTGCATGTATTTTATTTTTTATGTTCGCCGGAAGGTGGTGAATTACTTCAATTATTTTTTTAAATGATAATTCACCAGCGCAATAAATAATTTCTGAAACAGGGTATTTTTTTATAAGATATGGCAACTGTACAAGGTTGCCTACGGTTTCTTTTTCTACTATTTGTGATAACGCAACTCTGCCAAAAACCCTTTCGTGCATTCGGGCATTTTGCATTATGGCATTAATATTTTCAAATTCATTTTGTGCGGCCACAATTATAGTTTGAGGGTTTGCATCATCACCAGCACTGCTGATAACTTTCCATTTTACCAATGCCTTTCGCATTATGGCAATCAGTAAAAAAGCAAGTAAACAACCTGTTACCAATATGCCCCTGGAAAACCGCCAGCTCTCCGGCAACAATGAGTAAAAAGAAAGCAAAATTAAAAATGCAAAAATGGTGGAATGATTCAGTTTCTTTTGTTTATAGCCATTATCATACAAACCCGAGAAATATGCTGTCGCTAAAAAAATAAGGGTGAATGCCGGAAAAGCAATCACCAACATATTAGGAGAATAGTTTGCCTCCTGCTTTACATAAGTGCTCCATAAAATCTTTATCAGCCAAAAACTAATTAAAATTATAGAGGCATCAATTACCGGGAGGCCTATCCATTTAATAAATCTTGCTGCCGCAGAAATAAATGCCCTTATTAAAATAGCAAGCTGAATAAAAAAATTAAAAACACCCGCCTTGCTGCTGCCATAATGCTTTCTGGCAAAAATGCTCATGGCTTTATAAAAAAGCTTTACATAATTCAGGCTGCCTTTTTTTGTGCTCTCGCCTTTAAAGTGCAGCATTTGTGTTTGCGGAAAATAAATGTTTTTATAACCCGCTAATTGTATGCGGTAGCTGAGGTCAATATCTTCTCCATACATAAAAAAATCCTCGTCAAAACTGCCTGTTTTATCAAGCACTTTTTTTGGTATCATCATAAAAGCGCCGGCTAATACATCAACTTCATTGATCTCATTTTCACCCAGATTGCCTAAATGATATTTTGAAAACTCTTTTGATTTTGGAAACAATGCAGCCAAGCCTGAGAGTTTGTAAAAAGAAGTTAAAGGCGAAGGAAATGACCGCTTGCTCTCTTTTAAAAAATTGCCTGCGCCGTCCAGCATTTTTATCCCCACCGCCCCAGTGTCCGGCTTTTCATTAAAAAAAGCAATGCATTTTTCCAGGCAATCTTCCGGTATAATCGTATCAGGATTAAGAAACAAAATGTATTTGCCGGTAGCCTGCTTTAATGCAATGTTATTAGCACTGGCAAAGCCAAGGTTTTCATTGTTCCATATAAATTTTACCTCATTAAAACGTCCCCTAAAAAATTCCCTGGTATTATCTTGTGAATTATTATCTGCAACAAACACTTCCGCATCAATATTTTTAATTGCCTTTATTACCGAGAAAAGGCATTGCTCTAAAAAATATTTTACATTGTAGTTAACTATGATTATTGATAGCTGCACTTATTTATTTTAACATCGCTAAGATATAAAAGCTTAATCCGTTATTTCTTAAATCATTTTAATTGTATAATCAGCTAAATGATGCGCAAGACAAATTACCTTTACAAAATGTTTAAATCAACCCTGGTAAGAGCTACGGAAGCTGGTGCTGCAGAATTACAAAGATTTTTCAACGGAACTTTTAAAATTTCTAACAAAGAAGGTGTAAACAACCTGGTAACCGAAGCAGATCATGCCGCAGAAAAAGCAATAATAGAAGAAATTACAAAAGATTTTCCTGATCATTTTATTTTAAGCGAAGAGGCCGGAGAAATAAAAACAGCGAGTGAATACAAATGGATAATTGATCCTATTGACGGTACGGTAAATTTTGCCAATGGCATCCCCATTTGTTGCGTAAGCATTGCCCTGGAATATAAAGGAGAAATAATTTTGGGGGCTGTATATAACCCAAACATGAACGAATTTTTTCTTGCAGAAAAGGGAACGGGAGCAACGCTGAATGGTAAAAAAATTCAGGTGAGTGATAAAACAACTGTTATTAAAAGCTGTTTGGTTACCGGCTTTCCTTATACATATTTAGATGAGCCATACGGACCGATTCAAATTTTTGAGAAACTAATACGGCAGGGGATTCCCGTAAGAAGATTGGGTAGTGCGGCGATTGACTTATGTTGGGTTGCCGCCGGAAGATTTGACGGATTTTACGAACACAAATTAGCTGCCTGGGACAGCGCAGCGGGATATTTAATTGTAGAAGAAGCGGGTGGGAAAGTAACGGATTTTAAAGGAGAAAAATATTCCCCGTATCAGCCGCACATAGTAGCAACTAACGGGAAAATTCATGATGAACTTTTGAAGGTAGTTAATGGTGTGATTTAATGTACGATTTACGATGTTTGATGTAAGATGTCATATAGATATTTATTAATTCTTAAATGCAACTATGGATGCTGAAGAAATGAAGAAGCGCACAAAACAATTTGCTATTGATTGCGGGTATTTAGTTTTATCCTTAACATCTAACCCGATAAATAAAAATTACGGAAATCAACTGATCCGTTCAAGTAGTTCAGTAGGTGCTAACTATAGAGCTACACGCAGAGCAAAATCCAGGGCAGACTTTATTAATAAGTATAAAATAATTGAAGAAGAAATGGATGAATCGCTTTTCTTTCTCGAGTTATTAGTTGAATTTAATAAAGACAAGAGAGACAAAATAGCAATCATTTATATAGAAAGAGAAGAGTTATTAAAGATTTTTGTTGCTTCACTAAAAACATTAAGAAAGTAGCACATCGTACTTCGTACATCGTACATCATATATTTAAAGACATGGAACAAAGAACAGAAATATCAACCTTGGGTGAGTTTGGTTTAATAGATCATCTTACAAAAAACAATGACAATAAAAATGGGTCAACTATTTTAGGGATTGGTGACGATGGTGCCGTAATTGATCACATTGGGCAAACAGTTGTTTCTACCGATATGCTTATTGAAGGAATTCATTTTGATTTGATGTATACGCCATTAAAGCATTTGGGTTATAAAAGTGTTGTTGTAAATGTAAGCGACATCTATGCTATGAATGCAACGCCTACGCAAATAACTGTCAACATTGCTTTCAGCAACCGTTTTAGCTTAGAAGCTTTGGATGAATTTTATGAAGGTGTGTACGCAGCCTGCGAAAAATACAGTGTTGATCTTATCGGCGGCGATACTACCACTTCTCAAAAAGGATTTATTATTTCTGTAACGGCAATTGGTGAAGTGGCTGCAGATAAATTTGTAAAAAGAAGCACAGCAAAAAATGGAGACCTTCTCTGCGTAAGCGGAGATTTAGGCGGAGCATTTTTAGGATTAACAATTTTGGAAAGAGAGAAGAAAATTTTTTTAGAAACAAAAGGCGTACAACCCGATCTTGAAAATCAGGATTATATTATTGGTAAAATTTTAAAGCCAGAGGCAAGAAAAGACATTATAGAATTTTTTGCCGCCAATGAAATTACACCAACATCAATGATAGATGTGAGTGATGGTTTAAGCAGTGAGGTATTGCATATTTGTAAACAAAGTAATGTTGGCAGTGTTGTTTACGAAGAAAAAATTCCGGTGCATGATCTTGCAAGACAATTTGCTTATAAACTGGAATTAGACCCTACCGCTTGTGCTTTAAGTGGCGGCGAAGACTATGAGTTAGTGTTTACATTATCGCAAAGCGATTATGATAAAATTGTTTTGAATGAGCAGATAAGTGTAATTGGCTACATAACAGATAAGGAAGAAGGATCACATATTTTAACCAAAGGCGGTAATAAGCATAAGCTTACTGCACAAGGGTGGAATGCATTTAATTAATTTTTTTACGTATATTTATAAAAAGTTACGTATGCTTACAAAACTCACCTTAAATATTTCTAAACCCGTAATTGAGGAGGCAAAAAAAACGGCAAGAAGGAAGAAAACAAGTATCTCCCGGCTGGTGGAAGACTTTCTAAAAAAAATCACCAAAGAAAATAAGGACTCAGTGGTAGATTACATGATAAAAAATGCCCCGGTTATAAAAACACCCTATGGCTCAGAAAAAGAAATTCTTAAAAAGAAGCTTATAAAAAAGTATGCCTCCTAAAATTTTTATTGATACCAATGTTATAATTGATTTTCTGGAGCAGAGATCTTTTGAACTAAATGCTACCAATAATTTATTTAAATTGATTGAGGAAAACTACATCAACGGCTATATCAGTGAATCCGTTGTTACCACTGCATTATATATTACCGGGTTTGAAAACAGAATTATGCGGCTATTAGATATCATTAAAGTTATCTGTATTGAAAATGATGCTATTGAAAACGCGATGAAAAGTAATTTTAAAGATAAAGAAGATGCTATTTTATACCAGGGCGCACTTGATAAAAAAATTGATTATTTTATTTCCCGCAATAAAAAAGATTTTGTGAAATTCTCGCTTAAACAACTCCCGGTTTTAACCCCAAAGGAATTATTAAATAAAATTCAGGCTTAAAAAATATTTATTAATGTTGTTTAAGCATCTTTTTCATTTTTTATTTTTTTGCATTGCTTTTTCCAGCTGCTCTGTTTCTAAAAAATATAATGCTGATAAAAAATATCCAAAAGAAATATTGCAGCAGGATTACACGCTGCTAAGAAATATTCTTGAAAAAAAACATCCATCTCTTTATTGGTACACATCAAAAGACAGTATGGATTTTTATTTTGATAAAGGCTATCAAAGTATTGCAGACTCAATGACGGAATTACAATTTGGCTGGAAGATTTTAGCGCCACTTACCAATAAAATTCATTGCGGTCATACCAGTTTTAGCATGAGTAAAGGGTGGAGTAAATTCATAAAAAATAAAAGGATTCCTTCTTTTCCATTGTATCTTAAAATTTTTAAAGACACAATGGTGGTTACCGCAAACCTTAATCGCCGTGATGCTGTCATCAAACCAGGGATGCTGATAACCTCTATCAATGGCGTAAAAAATGATCAGTTAATAAAACAAATGTTTAGCTACATGGTGCAGGATGGCTACGAAGACAATGTAAATTATA
>JBKJLG010000220.1:0-4199 GCA_046596995.1 Chitinophagaceae bacterium | reverse complement strand
TGCCCACACTTCTCTATCCAGCACATCTGCAATTTCATCTAAATTTTTTGGAGGATTATTTTCTGTTTTAGTTAAAAAATATCGCAAAGATTTTTTTGTAACAAGATATTTTTTTTTATGAAGCCGAAGATTAATAACCTGCATTACCATTTTTAGATTAGCCGATATTTGTATATCAATTAAAGAATTTTGCAGCGGCTAAATTAAACCATAATTTCAGAGTTCAGCCATAAATAAAAACAAGATTTTACCATGTGGGAAGGATATAAAAAAGGTTTTAAAGCTTACCTGCAACTGGAAAAATCTTTATCTGATAATTCTGTAATGGCGTACATAGCAGATATTGAAAAATTTACTCAATACTTAACCTCCATCAAAAGTGAAAGCCCCCCATCACAAATAAAACTCATCGACCTGGAGAAGTTTGTGAAGTGGATCAGTGAATTAGGCATGACACCCTCCAGCCAGTCACGGATAATTTCCGGAATAAAAAATTTTTATAAATATTGTTTGCAGGAACAGGTAGTTACCAAAGACCCCACTGCCTTGCTGGAAGCGCCGAAATTAAAAAGAACTTTGCCTGATGTTTTAAGCTTTGATGAGATAGAAAAAATAATAAGCAAAATAGATTTAAGTACAGTGCAGGGCATACGTAACAAAGCCATTATTGAAACGCTGTACAGTTGCGGCTTACGGGTTAGCGAACTGGTGAATTTAAAAATTTCCTGTTTATATCTTGATGTTGAATTTGTAAGAATAATTGGTAAAGGAGATAAAGAAAGGCTGGTACCCATTGGGAGCAGCGCCATAAAACATTTACTCATTTATAAAAACAATGTTCGTGTGCATGTTCCAGTGCAACCCGGCAATGAAGACATTTTATTTTTAAACAGGCGTGGCAAAAAACTTTCACGGATTATGATTTTTATGATAATTAAAGAACTGGCAAAACAGGCGGACATAACAAAGAATATTTCACCACACACTTTCCGCCATTCCTTTGCTACACATTTGGTTGAAGGTGGTGCAGACCTACGAGCTGTGCAGGAAATGCTGGGGCACGAAAGCATTACCACCACCGAAATTTACACTCATCTTGACAGGGAATATTTAAGAGATACGCTTCAAAGGTTCCATCCGGGGTTTCAGTAGAAAGTTATTTTCCTTCTAATAATATTTCATTTTGAAACGAGGGAGTTTCAACAATATTTTTAACACGGTGGCGGTAATTTTTAAACATGCTCATCCACTTTAGCTTTAACACACCCAGCACACCTTCCTTAATAATTCCTTTATTCATTTTAGATGCACCAAATTGCCTGTCAATAAAAGTGATGGGCACTTCTTTTATTTTAAAACCAAGTTTCCAAGCAGCAAATTTCATTTCTATTTGAAAAGCGTAACCAATAAAAGTTATTTCATCTAAATTTATTGCTTCCAGTACTTCTCTCTTGTAGCATACAAAGCCGGCAGTTGGGTCTTTAACCGGCATCCATGTTATCATTCTTGTATAAATAGATGCCCCTTTTGATAAGCCAACTCTTGACCATGGCCAATTTTCTATCTTACCATTTTTAACATAGCGTGAGCCAACGGCTACGTCTGCGCCATGTTTGCAGGCATTGTATAATTGATCAAGGTCAGCAGGATTGTGAGAGAAATCTGCATCCATTTCAAAAATAAAACGATAGCCACGGTTTAGCGCCCAGTTAAACCCATGTATGTATGCAGTGCCCAAACCAAGTTTACCAACACGTTCTTCTAAAAACAATTGTCCCGGGTAATTTGCAAACTTTGATTTTACAATTTCCGCAGTACCATCCAGGGAGCCATCATCAATAATTAAAACATGAAAATTTTGGTTAAGAGAAAAGACAGCCTGTAAAATATTGGCAATATTTTCTTTTTCGTTGTATGTAGGTATTATTAGTAGTTTTTCCAACAGCGGAATTATAAAATCTAAATTTACGATTATTCCTGAACTTGATTTTTAAGTAATAAACAATTTATCAAGAAGTTTTTACTTTTTTAACAAGGTGCGGTTTAGTATTTCAGTTAATTTTTGTTTGGTGTGCAGCGGAAAATCACCTTTCATCATCCAGTCATAATATTGAGGCTCAGCTTTTAAAACCTCTGCTACCGGGCGACCTTTAAACTTGCCAAAATTAAAAACTTCAACATCGTTTTGCATTATCATACGCCGGGCAAAGTCAACAAATTTTTCTTCGCCGGTAAATTGCAAAATAGAATCCAAGGTATTTCCTATGTTTTGATAGCGCTCGGTTTGGGCTTCTAAAATTTCCCAGGTAGCGGTGGCATCTGCCTCTGCGCCATGTGCATTGGTTAATTCTTTATTACAATAAAATTGGTAGGCGGCACCTAATGTGCGCTTTTCCATCATGTGAAAAACATGCTGTACATCAACCATGCGCCGGTTATTCATATCAATTTCAATACCTGCACGTAAAAATTCTTCCATTAAAAGCGGAATATCAAACCGGTTGGAATTATATCCTGAAAGATCAGCATTATCAATAAATTGCTTTAATTCATTCGCTGCATCTTTAAATGTGGGTAACCCTGCAACCATTTCATCAGTAAACCCATGAATGTCGGACGAACCAGATGGAATAGGTATTTGAGGATTTAGCACTTTGTGCTTAACCTGTTTTGTATTATCAGGCATAATTTTTACAATGGCTATTTCTATTATCCTGTCGCAGGCAAGGTTTACACCTGTTGTTTCAAGATCAATAAAAGCTAATGGACGAGTTAATTGTAATGGCATTTATTTTAAAATTTAATTATTTCTTTGTGCGTTTGTTATTTTTGATCTAATTATTCATCATTTAACTTTCACCTTTTACTATTGAAAGAATATCCAATCCTTCATAATTTCCGCTGCTCATAAATAGTAAATTTGTATTAGCATATTCATGATGTGTAAACCAACTTTCCAACTCTTGTCTTTTTGTAAAAATCTGAAGATTATTTTTAGCAAAACCTTCCTGTACTTTTTCTTTTTGCAGGTTAGGCATACGTTTTAGTTCAAGTGCATGGCTTGAGTAAAAAACAATCGCATCATCTGCATTATCCATTGCACCTTTATATTGCTGCATAAAATCTTCATTTAGGCTGCTGAATGTATGCAGTTCCAAAATAGCTATCAATCTTCGCTCAGGAAATTGTTGTTTTACAGCATCTATACTGGCTTTTACTTTGCTCGGTGCATGAGCGAAATCGCGGTATACATTAGTTGTTTTTTTTTGCCATAAAAGCTCAAGTCTTTTCGCAGCACCGGAAAAACCGGCAATTGCTTTTGTAAACTGCTGCGCAGAAATACCGAGTTGCTTACATACCAGCCAGGCCGCATTTAAGTTTAAAAGATTGTGATTGCCAAAAACCTGCAAAGCTGTTTTTTCTCCCTCAATTATCACTTCTGTTTTACCATTTTCAATAAAATAAGTTGGCAAGTGATAAGGTAAACAGGTAATATCTTTCCGTATATTTTTTTTAATAAGATCGTTTAGAACTTCATCCGATTCGTTGTAAATTAAAGTTCCGCCGGTTTCAATTTTATCAATAAATATTTTAAACTGCTCAAGATAAAATGGGAAAGTGGGAAAAACATTTATATGATCCCACGCAATGCCGGTAATTACAGCGATATGCGGAAAAAGAAAGTGAAACTTTGGTCGCTTTTCAATCGTACTGGCAGGGTATTCATCTGCCTCGCAAATTAAAATGGGAGCATTTGTAATTTGTACACTTTGCTCAAAGCCGGGCAGTTTTGCGCCAACCAGGTAATCAAATCCGATAGCTATCGGATCTTTACCGGCATTTTTAAGCACATGCATTATCATTGCTGTTGTGCTTGTTTTACCATGGCTGCCGCCCACTGCAACACGATTTTTATTTTTGCTTTCCTCATAAATATATTCAGGAAAAGAATAAATTTTTAATCCTAACTCCTTTGCTTTTTGCAATTCAGGGTTATCTGCTTTGGCATGCATACCAAGTATTACAGCATCCAGATCTGAGTGTAATTTTTCAGGGAACCATCCTTCTGCCGAAGGCAAAATATTTTGTTGTAAAAGATTTGATTTTGCCGGCTCAAATACCTCATCATCGCTGCCGGAAACAATGTACCCCTTTTTTTTAAGTGCAATTGCCAATTGATGCATTACGCTTCCACCAAT
>JBKJLG010000193.1:0-3196 GCA_046596995.1 Chitinophagaceae bacterium | reverse complement strand
CCTTTGTAAATTCAGAAAAACTTTTTGTCTTAATTCTTAGCCATGATTGCATTAAACCTTTTAGTGAGCGGTTATTCTCTTTAAGGCTAAGCCATTTTCCATTTCTTTCAGCCAATACCGGACCGTGATGAGTATAATAAGTTGTGAAAGATTGCGCAATCATTTCACCATCTTTTTTATAACTGATGTTTATATTTTTGCTTACCACTTTTCTTAAACCACCATCGTATTTATAAGATAATTGCTCACGGTTGGTTACCATGGTTTCTTCGTAAACATCAGCCAGGTCGGCAGCCCCTGAAGTGTGCATCCAGCCACAGTTTGCATTAAAGCCCTGAAAAACAAAAAACTGCCCCCATGTTACTGCGCCGTAGGCATTTAATCCTTCTTCACTTACCATGTGCACTTCGCTTCTAAAATAAAAAGTTACATGAGGATTGATATAAAGTATTGCATTTTTATTTTTCGTTTTTGATGGTGCAACGGCAAACCCATTGGAGCCTGAAAGTTTTGGTATTATTACGGGCTCGTAACTTGTAATTTCTGATGGGTTAATATTTGTGTTAGGATAAAAATTTTTAGTTTCACCTGCACTTATACCACCGGTATTGGTTGCAGAAATACTGCCGTTTGTACGCATTAACTGGTACCATGGGTGAAATCGTTTTAATGCTGCCGGGTTTATTTCAGGGTGTTTATATAAAAAATAATTTACGCCTGCTGCAGATGCATCCAGTAGTTTTCTAAACCAACCCGGGCAGGTATTGTATTCTTTTATCGCTGCTACGGAATCATAGATCATCCGCATTTGAAGATCGTTATACAAATCCTGTATTCCTGTTACTTCAGCTTTTCTGCCGAGATTTTCCAGCGCATTCATTTCCACTCTTTTAAAATCATCTTCGCATTGGGCATACAATAATCCGAATACAGCATCAGCATCTGTCTTTCCATAAATATGCGGAATACCCCAGTTATCACGTATGATAGTTACATTTTTTGACTGTGCCTCCCACAATTGTATTTCAGATGATGAAAATTTTTGGGCAAATGAAATTGAAGGAATAAATAAAAAAAGAAAAATATATTTCATAAAGATTTGATTTCATGGCTAAAGCCATTTTTATTTTGTTTCTATTTCTCCGCCTTAAAAGGCGGATTAATATTGCAAGTTTTTATGTTAGCCCAATTTCATAATGTCTTTCCGGAATTTCAACATCTGCAAACCCTTTACTGATAAGCCTTTGCTTAAAGTCTTGCTGAACATCATATTCACCATGCACCAAAAATAATTTTTTAACCTGCGTGGCATCCTGGCAAGCCAGCCACTGGCAAAGATCATCGTAATCACCATGTGCACTCATACTTCTTATCTCAGCAATTTCTGCATTTACTTCGTGAGGGGCACCAAAAATATTTACTTCTTTAGGACGCAACTTTAATCTACCGCCTAAAGAATTTGGCTCACAGTACCCGGTAAGTAAAATGGTATTGCGGCTGTTTTCAATATTGTTGCTTATATGGTGTTTTACCCGTCCTGCTTCTGCCATACCGCTTGCAGAAATTATTACGCATGGATCTTTGCTGTAATTAAGCAACTTGCTCTCTTCAACTGATTTTATAAATTTTAATCCCTTAAAATTAAAAGGATCCTGATCGGACAATAACAATTTTTGGATAGGCTTATTAAAATATTGCGGATAGCTTTTTATTACCTGAGTGGCTTCCATGCTTAAAGGGCTATCAACAATATAATTCACCGGTGGCAAACGGTTTTCATGCTCAAGTTGATTTAATGCAAATAATATTTCCTGTGTCCGCCCAACACTAAAAGCAGGCATAATAAGTTTCCCTTTTTTTTGCAAGCAAGTTTTTGTTATCCATTGAAGCAACAATTCGTTTGTGCCAGATATTTTTTCATGTAATTTATTACCATAGGTTGATTCAAGTAAAATATAATCTGCCTGTGGAAATGTATCAGGCGAACGCAAAATCACATCTCTGTACCGTCCTACATCACCGGAAAAAGTTATTCTCGTTTCTTTACCATTTTCGTTAATTTTCAAATGCACGGTAGCGCTGCCTATTATGTGTCCTGCATCTTTATACAGTACCTGCACATTTTCATCAACATTAAACCACTTATCATATTCAACTGCTTCAAAATGTTCAATTGCTTTTAATGCATCTTCGGTAGTGTAAAGTGGCAGAAAGTACGGCAAACCTTCTGCAGCACGCCGTTTATTTACGAATTTTAAATCGTTCTCCTGTATCCCGGCACTGTCTTCCAGTAAAATTGCAGCAAGATCTTTTGTAGCAGGCGTACAAAAAATTTTTCCTTTAAAACCATCTTTTACAAATTTGGGAATTAAGCCACAATGATCAATATGGGCATGCGATAAAATAAGATGATCCACAGAGTTTGGATCAAAACCAAACTCGCTGTTTAAGGCAGCAGTTTCTTTTCCCATACCCTGGAACATTCCGCAATCAAGTAAATATTTTTTTCCGTTAGATAATGTGATAAGATGTTTAGAACCTGTAACGCTTCTGGCAGCGCCATGAAATGCGATCTTCATAAATGTAAATTAAATGTAGATTTAAAGATACTGAACTTCCCTTCAACTTAATTTAGCCCTAAAAGACCAGGTGAATAAAAAAGTTGCAACCACTTCATTATTTTTATTGGTACCTGTAGATTTTACAGTAATGCTTTTAGATTGTTTTGTTACAATTGCTTCTTCAACAACTGCTATAATTTTTTCTCCGTCAAAGCAACTAAAAAATGTTTTACCAGTAACTTTTTTAAAATATTCGGCTTCCATTTTAGTTACCAGCATAGATACTGAAGGCTTTCTTTCATAAATATTCATCATTGCCAAAACACCTGTGCTTAATTCTGCAGCCATAGAAAGAGAAGCAAAATATGCAGACTTGAAAGGGTTTTGTGTAAGCCATTTATAAGGTATGCTTGTTACAGCATGACTTTCATCAAATTCTGCAATGCGTACGCCTGAAAAAAATGCTGCAGGTAATTTCCAAAATAAAAACAACCTGAATTTTAAAGGATGCTTTACCATTGTTATAAACTTATTTGCTGAGTTCATTAGCCATTTTATTAATAATGCATGTAATATTACGTTAGTAAATTTATTTTTGAATTATGAAAAATGTATTACTGCTTTTTAAAAGATTA
>JBKJLG010000314.1:0-2519 GCA_046596995.1 Chitinophagaceae bacterium | reverse complement strand
TTTGATTAAGCTGGCTTTCATAATTCAAGCCAATTTCTTCATTTCTATCCGCTATCAGCAAATAAAATTTTTTAGCAAGAGGAATAAGTTTCTCTAAAAAAAGTTTTCTTTTTTGATGAATAATTTTACCAGGCTGCATCAATTGCTCGTCCAAAACCTGTAGCAATTGCATATCCCGGTTTTGTCCATCTGCAAAGCTTTTTAAAAGGCTGTTTCTCTGTAATAAAACTTTGTTATAGGTTATCAGTTGCTGTAAATATGGGGCATCCATCTGGCTTAAAACTGTATCAATAAATTTTCGTCTTTCTTCACTGCTGCCTGTTATGGTTTCAATATCATCTGGTGCAATCATCACACATGGAAACCTGCCAATGTGTGCAGAAAATTTTTCATATGCAGAATCATTAACTAAAATTTCTTTTTTGCCGCTGCCGCGGAAAATAGCCACAACATTTAAGTCATCAATTTTATTTCCATTTAAAGGCGTATGATGCATTTTTCCCTCCAGTCGGAAACCATCGCTGTTAAATTGGCTATTTGATCCATCAGATTTTGAAAAATAACTTTTGGTGAAACACAAATAATAAATCGCATCCAGTAAATTGGTTTTGCCTTTACCATTTAGTCCGCAAATACCCACAACCCTTTCTGTAAAATTGAATGAGGCAGATGCATAATTTTTGAATTGTGTAAGGGTTATTTTATTTAGATGAAGCATTAAATTGCAAGATATATAAAATGCGAGAGGTGAAAGGGTGAGGGTAGAAAAAGAACTTGATTTTCACTTTTCACTTCTTACTTTTCGCTAATTATAGATAAATCTTTCATCCAAAATCAGCCAATGTAAAATTGCTCTTTCCCCCTTATCTTTGCCGCCTAAAATAATTTACTTTGGCTACAAAGTTTTCTAAAGAAACTTATCTTTACTGGTACGAACTAATGCTGCTTATGCGGCGTTTTGAGGAAAAAGCAGGGCAATTATATGGCATGCAAAAAATTCGTGGCTTTTGTCATTTATACATTGGGCAAGAGGCTATTGGCGCCGGTTGCATGACAGCCACTACACCTGATGATATTTTTATTACAGCCTATCGGGATCATGCTTTGGCAGTTGCTAAAGGTGTTTCTGCAAAAAGTTGTATGGCAGAATTGTATGGCAAAGCTACCGGCTGTAGCAAAGGCAAAGGCGGCAGCATGCACTTTTTTGGTGTAAAGGAAAGATTTTTTGGAGGTCATGGTATTGTGGGTGCACAAATAGGAACCGGCGCAGGGCTGGCTTTTGCAGAGAAATATAAGGATACCAAAAATGTAGTGATCTGCTTTTTTGGAGATGGCGCTGCCCGTCAGGGAATGTTGCACGAAACCTTTAATATGGCAATGCTTTGGAAGTTGCCTGTAGTTTTTATTTGCGAAAACAACAATTATGCTATGGGTACATCTGTTGCCCGTACATCAAACGTATTGGATATATATAAACTGGCAGATGCATACGATATGCCTGGTGATAAAGTAAATGGCATGAGCCCCGAAGATGTGCACGAAGGCGTTTTACGGGCAGTGAACAGGGCACGGGAAAAAGGCGGCCCTACTTTGCTGGAAGTAAAAACTTACCGCTATAAAGGTCATAGTATGAGTGACCCTCAAAAATACCGCACCAAAGAAGAAATGGAAGAATATAAATTACAGGATCCAATAGAAGCTTCTCTGCTTAAATTAAAACAGGAATATAAATTAACGGATGCAGATGTGGAAGTAATTAATGCAAGGGTTAAAGCCCAGGTAGAAGAAGCTGTGCAGTTTGCTGAAGAAAGCCCATGGCCAGATGACAGTGAAGTATTTAAAGATGTTTACATACAGCAAGATTATCCTTTTATAAAAGACTAACAAAAAATAATAAAACAAATAATGTCAGAAGAAACAGTAACAGAAGTGAATGCAATTAGAAGAGCTCAGGGCTTTTGGAACAAGAACAGCAAACCCATTATATACATTGGCGCCGCAATTATTTTAATTGCCGGCGGATGGCTTGTTTATAAATACATGTTTAAATTACCAAAGGAAGAGCAGGCTAATAATGCAGTGTTCATGGTGCAAAAGCGCTTTGTAGAATTTAGTAATGCCCAGGCAGATTCGGCTAAAAAAGTTTTGGCAGGTGTTGTTTTAAACGGTGATGGGGTAAATCCGGGTGCAATTAAATTTATATCAAAGCACAGCGGAACAAATGCTGCAAACCTTTGTAATTATTATGCCGGTGCTGCTTATTTATATTTAAAGCAATTTGCTAAAGCCATAAAGTATTTAAAAGATTTTGATACCGATGCTACGCAAATACAAAGCCGGGCCTATGGTATGTTGGGTGATGCTTCTGCAGAATTAAAGAAAAACGATGATGCATTAAGTTTTTATAAAAAAGCTGCCGAAGTAAATACAAAAGATGAGTTTACAACTTCTGAATTTTTATACCGGGCTGCCTTGTTTGCTGAAACAATTGGCAAAAAGAAAGATGCCATTGATATGTA
>JBKJLG010000189.1:0-2581 GCA_046596995.1 Chitinophagaceae bacterium | reverse complement strand
TCTTTGTCACTGAATGCAGAAAATAATAATTACTTTATCTCTAAGAAAAATGGTAAAATAAAAGAAGAATTATTGCCAGCAGAAATCATTAAGTAGACTAAGGCAGCAGCCAACATTCTCCCACTGCCGTGTCTCCACTTTTAGCCTTGTGTGTGGAGGGGCATGGCTGCAAGTGGGTGGGGGACGTTGAAACAATCGTTTGTAGTTCGCTAGCAGCAGCAGTTCCAGCAAACAAATATCAATTTGATTTTTGGTTGTTATTTTCCACTTTATTTTTCAATCAACAACGTTTCCGGGCAGGGGTTATTCAAATCATGCCTGCACAAAGCTATCCGTTCCGACCATTATTTAAAGTAGATATCTTCAATTAAGAAAAATAAAGAAAGTTGTACATTCGGACAACTTTCTTTATTTTTGAAACTTGGAAGCAAATCAGAAAATACGAAATATAGTTTTTTACAAAGATTACTTTGGAGATTTCTTTATAAAACAACGCCAAAAGGTAAAAGATAATAGTTTGGACTTTAGACCTTATAGAACTTATTGATAAAGTTCCTGAAACCTATCTTAAACATTTAGAAGGAACAGATAAACTTTTTGAAATAAGAGTTCAAAGCGCAAGCGACATTTTTAGAATTTTTTGTTTTTTTGATGAAGGAAATTTAGTTGTGCTTGCCAACGGCTTTCAAAAGAAAACCCAAAAAATACCTAAACAAGAAATAGAAAGGGCATTAAAAATTAAAACTGAATATTATGAAAGCAAATAAGGACATTAAGACGCTTGCAGAATTTAAGGAAGAACATTATGGCAAAATCGGTACCGCTAAAAGAGACAAATTAGAAAAGGGATTTGAAACATTCAAACTTGGTGCTTTAATTCATGAGGCAAGGCTTGAGCAGGGAATGACACAGGAACAACTTGCTGACAAATGTGGTACTAATAAAGCATACATCTCAAGAGTAGAAAATAATATTAAAGATGTTCGCATTTCTACATTGCAGAAAATTGTAGAACTGGGTTTTGGTGGACAATTACAGTTATCAATCAAACTTTAAAAAACAAATCGTTGCATAAACAGCAATTTTTTCAGAACAAGTCATTTATGCAATAGCATTTCTACAAGCAGACGGGCAATAAATTCGTTGCCCTCCAAAATACTCAAACGTTCTATCCCCTGCCGTGTCTCCACTCTTAGCCTTGTGTCTAGCGGGACACGGCTGCAAATAGTTATTCGTCTTTAATAAAATATTTTCCCTGCTCTCCACTTATATAAAACCTGGCAGAGCTATGTTCATAATCAACAGGATTTTTTACAAGATGCCAAACTCCGCTGCAAGGATTATTATGCATGTACGATAGCTTTTGCAAAAAGAAATGCTGAGATGTTATCTCCTTGCAATCAAAGGACCTCTCAAATACCTGGTGAATCTTTCCTTTATTCTTATCAGAAATATTAACGGCTTCGGATAATTGCAAAAGGATTTCGTTTTTATTTTGTTCTTTGAGTCTGTCAACAATTTCATAAGCCATAAATCTTTTACCATTGCTAACAATTGTATTAATACTTTTTTCAGAAACACCAAAATCAATAAGAGCATGCAAATGGTTTGGCATAATAACATATCCTTTCATCTTATGACCTTTTGCATGTAAATAATCGAACCATTTATAAACAGTATCATAGCTATTGCTTAGTTCAAACAATGGAAGCCAATGCGTGCAGGTAAACGTGATAAAATACATGCCTTCAGTAAATTCTATTGAAGTTTTAACTGCCATGTATCTAAGGTAACCAATCTTTCTTTTGATATCGACGCCGTGTCCTGCTCTGCTCTAGGCTATGAAAAGAGACACGGCTCAGGAAAAATTTTTTCAGAACAAGTCATTTATGCAATCAGCATTTCTACAAGCAGACGGGCAATAAATTCGTTGCCCTCCAAAATACTCAAACGTTGCCTTAAATTTCTAGCAGCCTTTAATTAATTCGTCAAATTATCTCCGTCAGATGGAAACAGATCATCCCTCGTGGTTTTGGCTTGATTTAAACCTTCTGTTTCGGAAGCAGTATTTTTCACACTGTCCGTCGTGGCATTTTTTACCGGCAGATTAGCTTTTATGGCATCACCTGTTTGAGGTTTGTTAGTCTTGGTTTTATCTTGGGTGTCTTGTTTATTTTTTTTCATACTACTATTTATTTATGTGTTGAGCATCCTTAAATAATTATGCCATAAATACAATCAAAAAAAGCAGATTGCGTAAGTTGGTTGCCGTACTTACAATTCAAAAATCATATTTTTTTTTTGGAATAGAACAAATCCTACATACCCTCCCCCACAAAGGGGTTATACTTTTTTTCATTATCAATTGTAGTTTCCGCGCCATGCCCGCTATAAACTGTTACATCATCAGGCAATAAAAATAATTTTTCTTTAATGCTTTTTATAAGTGTGTTGTGATCGCCCTTGGGCAGGTCAGTTCTGCCGATGCTACCATTAAATAAAACATCGCCACCAATAATAAATTTTTGTGGCTGGCTGTAAAAACAAATACTGCCCGGTGAGTGCCCTGGTGCATGAATTA
>JBKJLG010000211.1:0-7796 GCA_046596995.1 Chitinophagaceae bacterium | reverse complement strand
ATTTTTTTGTACACTTTCCTTCAGAGAAGATTGAGACCGAAAATAAATTGTTGTTTGAGCCAATACAATCGCCTTATGCCAAGCGCATTAATGGTGTATTAAATATGTATGAAAAAGTAAGCAATGCGGTTGCTGATTGTATAAAAAATAATTTTTTCCCGGTAGTTATCAGTGGCGATCACAGCATTGCAGGTGGTACCATTGCAGGCATAAAAGCTGCTAAGCCAAAAAGCAAATTAGGTGTTATTTGGATAGATGCTCATGCTGATTTACATACACCTTACACTACGCCTTCTGGCAATATGCATGGCATGCCTTTATCCGTTTCTATTGCCGATGATAATGAAGAAAGCAAAGTGCATGAGCTTGATGCAACAACAAAAAAATACTGGGAGCAGTTGAAGCATTTTGGCAAAATATCACCCAAGATTGCAGCAGAGGATATTGTATTTATTTCTTTAAGAGATTATGAAAAAGAAGAAAGATTTTTGATTGAGAAGTATGGAATGAAAATAATTACTACTAATGAAATACGCAGAAAAGGAGCCGAAAATGTTGTAAGGTCTGCTTTAAGACATTTAGGCGACTGTACGGATATATATGTAAGTTTTGATGTTGATTGTTTGGATTCTTCTATTTCAAAAGGTACGGGAACACCTGTGGGTAATGGCTTGCGGGAAAGAGAGGCAGAAGATCTTGTAAGTAAATTTATGCAGAACAGAAAAATTTGTTGTTTTGAAATAACTGAGGTTAATCCTACGCTTGATAAAGAAAACCTTATGGCTGAGATAGCTTTTAATATTTTACAGAGAAGTGTAAATGTGCTAATGATGAATTAGCCTCCTATCCCCAAAGGAGCAGATTTTTTTTAAAAATTACAAAGATAAATTTATGAGCAGTGCATTTGTAAAAGAAAGCGAAGAACAATGGCTCCACGAAATTCAGCCAACTATGAATGCTCTCATTAATTATTTATCCAGAGAGAATAATGGCATAAGGGTTTACGAAAAAAAAGTGTACAGTGATGCTAAAACGGGTAAAGCGATACATGAAATGAGCAACGGACTTTCTTATTCAACTGACAAAGACAGCAAATGGTTTGTTGTTTAATTATAAGCCCATGCTTTCACCTTTTTTCTGCCTGTTTTTTGCAAGAGAAGGATCTAACTTAATTGCCTGATCGCACATTGCCTGCCCTTTTTCTTTTTGATCCATACGCTGAAAGGTAATGCCAGCCATATAAAGAGAACTTGCATCCTGTGGATTAAGTTCTAAAAGTTTTTGATAATAAGTTAATGCTTCAGTGAATTTTTTTGCTTTGTACATGGCCTGCGCTACACCACCTATCAGATCTTTATCGTTAGGGCGTTTAGATAAAACTCCTGCAAGTGTTTTCATTCCATTTTCAATATCGCCTGTGTTTAAATAAACAAAACCCAGGTTTTCTTTAAAATCATTTGACTGCGGATAGCCTCTGCCTGCTGCCATTAAAAAATATTTCATGGCATTGTTATCATCGGTTGCATTGTAATACAATAAGCCCAGCTCATACATCCACGAACCCCTGGTGCTATCAATACCAATTGCTCTTTGGTAATACACTATAGAATTTTTATAATCCTGTTGCTCAACAAAACTTCTTCCTAAAGTATAAGTTGCTTCAGCATCATTTGGATTTTTTTGAACTTCTCTTTGTAAACCCGGTATGGCTTTTCCATAATCTTCTAAATTAAAATAACTCATAGAAATTATTCTGTTACTTTCGGGACAGCCTTTGCATTTTAGCGCCAGGTCAATTGCTTTTTGAAATTGCCGGTTGTTGAAGTACAAAGTGGCTAACTCTTTTATGGCTACAGGGTTTTCCGGTTGTAAAGTGATGGCTTTAGTAAAATATCCATGAGCAGGATCAATACGGCGCATTTCTAAACTTACACGTCCATTTTCTATATATGCGTCAACATAATTAGCATCAAATTGTATTGCTTTATCATAATATTTGGCAGCACCAGCAAACCTGCGGGCATTTTGTTCCTCTTTACCTTTGCCAAAATAGAATCGGGCACTATCTGCCTGGGCTATAAGCATAATTGAAGTAAAAAGTGCAATAATTGAGAGGGTTACTTTTTTCATTGTGGTGGTTTTCGTGGATTTGGGAAAAATAGATTACTTTAATATTACTGCTCCTAACGCTGGAAGATGGATATTTATTTCAAACATCCGTGTCTTTTTATCCACCATTTTCACTTCTGGCGCTGCATTATGCGTAGCACCTGTGCCCCAATACTTTGCATCATCACTATTGTATATTTCTTTCCAGTGTGGTTTACCCTTTGCATACACCTTAAAGTTGTTGCGTACAACGGGTGTCATATTTAAAATTATCAGCAGATCATTATTGCTTCTTTTTCCTTTTCTTCTAAAAGCAATAACACTTTCCTCCCGGTGATCAAGCGCTACCCATTCAAAACCTTTGGGCTCAAATTGATGCTCAAATAACGCTGGCTCTTCTTTATATAAATGATTTAAAGTTTTTACGCATTGCTGCAATTTTTTATGGGGATCGTACTGCAGCAAATTCCAGTCGAGTTCTGATTTATAATTCCATTCGGATGTTTGTCCAAATTCATTACCCATAAAAAGTAATTTGGCGCCCGGATGCGTTAACATGTAAGTGTAAAGCAACCGCAAGTTTGCAAATTTTTGCCATTCGTTACCAGGCATTTTATGTATCATGGGAGATTTGCCATGCACCACTTCATCATGGCTTAAAGGAAGCATGAAATTTTCATCATAAAAATACATCATGCTAAAAGTGAATTTATCCTGGTGATGTTTTCTAAAAAGCGGATCATTTTTAAAATAATCCAAAGTGTCATGCATCCAGCCCATCATCCACTTCATTCCAAAACCCAAACCGCCACTGTGTGTTGGCTTAGAAACGGCGGGCCAATCAGAGGCTTCTTCTGCAATGGTTTGCACATCAGGAAAATCACGGTAGATCACCTCGTTTAATTCTTTAATAAAAGAAATGGCTTCCAAATTTCCATTACCACCAAATTTATTTGGTTCCCACTCTCCTTCTTTGCGTGAATAATCTAAACGCAAAATAGAATTTACAGCATCTACTCTTATGCCATCTATGTGAAATTTATCAAACCAAAATCTTGCACTGCTTATCAAAAATGATCTGACTTCTCCTCTTTCGTAATTAAAAATATATGAGTTCCAATCTTTATGAAAGCCTTTTTGCATATCGCCATACTCGTAGGTATGTGTACCATCGAACATAAAAAGGCCATGCGTATCATAGGGAAAATGCGAGGGCACCCAATCTAGAATAACACCAATATCAGCCTGGTGAAATGCGTCAATCAAAGCCATAAAATTCTGCGGTGTACCAAACCTTGCTGTGGGTGCAAAATATCCTGTTCCCTGATAGCCCCAGCTTCCATCATACGGGTACTCCATAACCGGCATAAGCTCAACATGGGTATAGCCCATCTCCACTACATAATTTACAAGGCGATCTGCTAATTCAATGTACGTGTAAAAAAAATCTTCGCTGTGTTTATCCGGCTTCATCCAGCTTCCCAGATGCACTTCATAAATATTCCACGGAGATTTTAATGAATTATTATTTTTTCGCTTTGCCATCCAGCTTTCATCCTGCCATGTATAATTTAATTGCCATGTTTTAGATGCGGTCCCAGGGCGTAATTCCCAAAAGTTTGCGTACGGATCTCCTTTATCTACTGAAATATTTTTGAAACCATCTATATGATATTTATAAGATTGTCCGCTGTAAATATGGGGGATAAATCCTTCCCATATTCCTGATGTATCCAGCCTTACAAATAAGGGATGGGCATTGTTATCCCAATTATTAAAATCGCCGATAACACTTACTGCTGTTGCATTGGGCGCCCATACCGCAAAATAGTAGCCTTCTTTTTCTAATACCGATAAGGGGTGAGAACCAAATTTGTTGTATAGGGAATACTGGTTGCCATTGCGGTAATTTATGATGTCTTCATCTGTAAATAGTGAATAATTCCAAACGGGCTTGGTAGTATCTACAAAATGAATGTCTTCGTATTTTTTCAAATCACTTCTATTTTTCTACATCGTTATTCATTGAAATTAAATATTTGCTGCTTATAAACGGGTATATATTTTATACTACAAAAGAACTCAACAAAAAAAAATAGAGGTTTTTGCGAGATAATAATTAGGAAAAAAGATTTAAGAGAACGTAAATAGAGGAGGGATTAGTGAAACTAATTCTTTTATAGTTTATTGTTTGACTTTTATCATAAATCCTAAAAAGATAGCCAATATAACCCTGACAAGATAAAAGATAAAAGCAACATGAGGATAATTCCAGGAAAACAAAAGTGGAATTGCGGAGATTGGCGCAAACATAACAGTAATGTTCATCACTTTTTTGAACCTCTCAATATCTACACTATCATGTAAATATTTTTTATAATATGCCCGTCTTGCCATAAAATAAACAAGTAAGGGTGTTATAACCCATATTGATCCTAAAATAGTAACACCAACACCATTGTCAGGATATCTTCCTAAAAGTGCTGTTGGATAAGGAATGAAACAGATCATTAATAATAGAAGGTTATTAAGCCATAATAAAGTGTTATCTACTTTATCAAATAATCTGAACAACTGATCGTGGGTGAACCAAAGGGTTGATATAAACATAAAGCTTAAAAGAAAGCTTAGAAACTGGGGTTGCATTTGCTTTATACTTTGCCACAGCGTTTCATTGGAAATTTTTTCATGAAATTCCGGAACTTTAAGTTCCAGCACCAATAAAGTAAGAACAATTGCAAAGACACCATCACTTAAAAAAATAATTCTTTCGTTGCGATAAAATCTCTCAATAAAATTTTTCTTATCCATAAAAATGTTATTATCCAATTACAAAACCATCAGGAATTACCGCTTCTTTTTTTATTACCACAATTCCGTCTTTAACAGCGTATAATGCGTGGTCGCTATCAGGTAAATGGGTGCCGCCATTTATGGCAACATTGTTGCCAATCCGGCAATTTTTATCTACTATGGCGTTTTTAATATTGCAATTATCGCCTATACCAACTTTTGGTAATCCCTTTTCAATATCGTATTCTATTTCACGCAATGTTTCATAAAAATCGCTGCCCATAATGTAACTGTTGATAATTTTTGTTCCCTTTCCTATACGGGTTCTTATACCAATTATGCTCTCTTCTATCAGCGCCGCATGTATAATACAACCTTCGGTAATTAAAGCTCTTTCAAAAGTGGTTCCGCTGATTTTTGCAGGCGGCAACATTCTTGCACGGCTGTAAACTGTCTTTATATTATCAAACAAATTAAACAATGGTATATCCAGCGTTAAAGCAAGGTTGGCTTCAAAAAAAGAATATATATTTCCGATGTCCGTCCAGTATCCATCGTATTGAAAGCTGGTAACTTTATGGTTGTTGATTGAGGTGGGAATTATTTCTTTGCCAAAATCTGTTGTGGTTGCATTTTGCTGAAGCAGATCTAACAAAACCCTTTTTTTAAAAATATAAATACCCATAGAGGCAAGAAATAATTTTCCCTGATCTGCCATTGTTTTTCCGGTATCACTTATCCAATCATTTAAAATATCTTTTTTAGGCTTTTCAATAAATGATGTAATAAGGTTCTCACTGTTTGCTTTTAAAATTCCAAACTCAGGTGCTTCCCTTTCTGTTACAGGTATGGTGGCAATCGTAATATCTGCCTCTTGCTTAATATGGTTAGCAAACATCTCCGCAAAATCCATTTGGTATAATTGATCGCCGGATAAAATTAAAACATGATCAAATTCATAATTTTGAAAATGCCGGATAGACTGGCGGACAGCATCGGCTGTGCCCTGGTACCAGGTGGGGTTGTCGGGGGTTTGCTCAGCGGCCAAAATATCTACAAAGCCACTACTAAATGCACTGAATTGATATGTGTTTTTAATGTGTTTGTTCAGTGATGCAGAATTATATTGCGTTAACACAAACATGCGGTTTATGTTTGAGTTAATACAATTTGAAATGGGAATATCTACCAATCTATACTTACCGGCAATAGGCACAGCAGGCTTGCTTCTAGAGGCAGTTAAAGGATATAGGCGACTGCCAGCGCCGCCACCCAGTATAATTGCTATTAAAGATTTACTTATCATGGTAATTGAGAATTTAATAATGGAGAATGGAGAATTGGTGTTTTATTTCCGGCTTTGGACTTGCATGTTTTAATACTTGCCACTAACAATTTCACTAATTCTTCTGCATCAGTATTCATTGAATCAAAAATATTCTTTTGAATAATATCCGATTTAAATAAAACTTCCAGCCAATACTGAGTTTCATCAGCTTCTTTTAGTGCCACACCTAATTTATAAATAAAATCTTTAAGGCTTGATGCATTTTCCGATTCTCTGATTAATGCCCCAACTGAGGTACCACTTCTTAAAATTTGTTTTGATAGGATATACTCTTGTTTTTCTTTTACATATTGACTGAACTTAACTATCCTGATTGCAAAAAGTAAACTCTTGTCTCTTAAAATATTTTGCTTTCTCATTTCTTATTCTCCATTTTCAATTTTCCAATTATCAATTGAGTGATTTGTACAAATCAATATACATGCCTGTGCTTTTTTCCCAACTGTTATCAATTTGCATAATTTGTTTTATTATTTTTTTAAACCGTTTTTTATCTGCAAATAATTCTACCGCACGGTGAATTGAATACGTTATATCCCAAACCGTTGCACTGTTAAAACAAATGCCATAACCATTTTTTTCGCCGTAATCTATTACTGTATCTTTTAAGCCCCCAGTGTTTCTTACAATGGGTATTGTGCCGTAGCGCATTGCATACATCTGGTTTAAGCCGCAAGGCTCCACTCTGCTGGGCATTAATAAAAAATCTGCACCCGCATACATTTGATGACTGAGCTTTTCATTATAGCCAATTTGCGAATTGTAATATCCTGTAAATTGTTTGTTAAGCTGGCTTAAAGCGTTTTCAACTTTTGGGTCGCCACTGCCTAAAATTAAAAAATTCATTTCTGCATCAAGATGATACAGTGCATCTGAAATTGCCTGAGGTAAAAGATCAGCGGCTTTTTCAGCAACCAGCCTGCCGATAAAAACGACCAAGGGCTTATCAGGATCTAAACCAAATTGCTCACACAAATATTTTTTGTTGGCAGCTTTGCCATCCTTAGCATCCTCGATACTATATTCTGTGTTTATAAAACTATCATTTGCCGGAGACCATACTTCTTCATCAATACCATTTAAAATACCCACACATTTTTTTCTTTCCTGCTGAAAAAGTTTTTCCAGTCCATTCGCATTGTATTGCAATTCTTCAAGGTAGCCGGTGCTTACAGTTGTTACCCGGGCTGCACATTTTACACCGGCAGCCAGGGGGTTAATGTTTTTATTCCAATCCAGTAATCCCCATTTCCACTTATCCCATTCCGGTAAATAGCGTGAATTATCCCAACTCATCCAGCCCTGATATTGCGCATTGTGTATAGTCAGCACTGTTTCTATAGTTGCTAAATTTTTATAAGCAAAACAATTTTGCATCATAAAAGGAATGAGTGCCGAATGGTGATCGTGGCAATGAATAATATCCGGCGAATGTTGCCAGTTGCTTACCCAGTCAACCACGGCAATTTGAAACGCAGTAAATCTTTCCGCATCATCATCGTAACCATATATTTTTTGCCTGTCAAGTAAATTAAATATATCTACA
>JBKJLG010000239.1:0-2995 GCA_046596995.1 Chitinophagaceae bacterium | reverse complement strand
ACACAGGAAGAAAATACAAGGGAGATTAACCGGTTTCAAATGATGGCTAAATATATTTCTACAGAGGATAAAATTATGTTGCTTGAAAATGTATTGAAAGATTTAAAAAAAGATTTTGGTACATGGAAAATTGAATGGGGCACAATTAACCGCTTTCAAAGGCTTTCAGCAGATCCGAATCAAAAATATGATGATACCAAACCGAGCTTACCCGTAGGTTTAGCTTCTTCCTATTGGGGCAGTTTACCTTCATTTACTACTACTAAACCAGCCGGACAAAAATTAAATTATGGTGTTAATGGTAACAGTTTTGTTGCAGCAGTGGAGTTTGGTAAAAAATTAAAAGCAAAAACAATTCTAACCGGTGGAGAAGGAATGGATCCTTCATCTCCGCATTTTTTAGATCAGTCTCAAATGTATATTGACGGAAAATTTAAAGACATTTATTTTTATAAAGAAGATGTTTTAAAACATGTAGAAAAAAAATATCATCCTGGAGAAAATTAAAATCTTTCAGGGCTAAATGCATGTATATTAATTTCAGTTGTTTTTCTTTCAATTATTTCTGATATAATTTTGCCGGTTGCAGGTGCAAGTGAAATACCTATCATGGCATGACCTCCGGCTATTGTAACATTTTGTAAATCTTTTACTCTGCCAATGTATGGCAATCCATCCGGTGTTACAGGGCGCAAGCCGTGCCATATTTTATCTGCCGCAGGTGGCTCAATTTGTAAACCCGGATAAAATTGTTTTACTGAATTATAAATTCCCTGCATCCTCTTTGGCAAAACTTTGTTGTTAATGCCGCTTATTTCCATAGTGCCGCCAATGCGTAATGTATTTGCCCAAGGTGTAACGGCACACCTTCCTTCTAATAATATCGCCGGATACCGGATATTTTTTTCAACACTATCATAAGTATGGCTGTAACCTTTACCCGGCTGCAATAATAGTTTTATACCCGCCATTTTTGCAACAACTGGTAACCAGCTTCCGCATGCTAATACAATTTCTTCGCAGGCAAATTTTCCATTGTTAGTAATTACGGAGGTAATTTTGTTTCCCTTTTTTTCAAAAGAAGTTACGGAGGTATGCAATTGAAACTTAACTCCCTTTTTTTCTAAATAATTTTTTAAGGAGAGCATAAATCTTCCGGGGTGTATATGGCAATCATCTTTAAACAAAACGGCACCAGAAATATTTAACGCAACATCTGGTTCCAGCGCTTGTGCCTGAGCCTGATTCAGTTTATCTGTTTTTAGTCCGTATTTTTCAGCTTCATCCGCTAAATGAAATTCATGGTCAAGTGTTTTCTGTTCTCTGCAAAGCATTAAACAACCTTTTTCTTCCATTGAAAAAGTATCGCCTATGTCATTTTTTATATCATTAATTAAATGCCGGCTTAATTGTAAAATATTATTAAGATGAGGAGCATTTTTTTTTACTGTTGCGGCATTACTGCTTTTAAAAAAATGATATGCCCATTGCATTAAAGAAAAATTCAGGCGAGGCTTTATGTAAAAAGGGCTGCTGCTTTTAAACATATATTTAAAACCTTCCGCAATTATTCCCGGGGAAGCCAACGGAATAAAATGGCTCGGTGAAAAATATCCCATGTTACCAAATGAACAACCATTGGTTATATCATCCCGGTCAATAACAGTAACATCAAAACCAAGCTTTTGTAAATAATAAGCTGAGTTTAATCCTATTACGCCGCCTCCAATAATAATAATTTTATTCATTTATCGGGCATGGTTGAAATTATACAGAACTGACTTTTTAAATTATTTTAAAACATTTATATCATCCAATGCATAAACTCCTCTGCCGTAAGTTGCAATAACTAATTTTCGATCACGGGGGTGAATGAACATATCCTGTACTGATACAGAAGCAGGCATGTTTGCATTTAATGCTAACCATTTTTTTCCGCTATCCTTACTCATGTAAATTCCCAAATCTGTTCCGCAAAAGAGATTACCATTTTTGTCATCTTCAATTAAAACATTTACCGGCGAAGCAGGCAAATTGCCATGAATGGGTTTCCATGTTGTACCTGAATTATCTGATACAAAAATATAAGGTGAGGCATTATCAGCTCTTCTGTCGTTTAATACAACGAACAATTTATTTTTTTTAAGTCTTGATGTTTCAACATGCGCTACATGTTTATTATAGGGCAAACCTTTCGTTATTTCCTTCCAGGTATTTCCATCATTCATGGTATTCCAAATTCTTCCATCATCAGTGCCCACAAATAATTCTCCTGCGTTTGCTCCTTCGGCAATTGTTGTGATTGCCTGGTGATAAATTAAGTATGGATAATTTCCCATGCGTGTTTTATCATTGTAAGAAAGATCGGGACTAATTATTTTCCATGTATCACCACCATCAGTTGACTTATATAAATGCTGTAAGCCGTGGTAAATTACTTTGTTATTAAATCTTGATAGTAACGTGCCGGCAAGCCATTCTCCTCGAAGTGAATCAATAGCACCAACAGCAAAATCTGCAATACGTTTACTTCTTTCTTTTTGCGGTTTACTCATATCACTTTTCATAAGCATGCCGTAATATTGACTCGAAAAAATGATATCAGGATTTGTTGGATCTAACTGAATTCTTGTTCCTTCACCACCCGGGGCATAATTCCATGAACGAATGGTGGTATCTCTTTTCTTGCCAAATGTATTATTTACATTTCCCGCAAAAGTACCTTCGTCCTGGATTGATCCAAATAAATTGAAAGGCTCCTTCATATCATACGTAACATTATAAAACTGCGTTGTTGGAATTTTGCTAAATGTATTTTTCCATATTTTTCCTCCGTCATTTGTATAGCTTACACCTCCATCATTTCCCAAAATAATTTTATCGGGATTTTCATTGTCAAACCACATTGCATGGTTATCTCCGTGAATGTTATCGCTATTGCGGTCAAAAGCTCCAAACTGTTTCCATGTTTTGCCACCATCGGTTGATTTACCCA
>JBKJLG010000038.1:0-3291 GCA_046596995.1 Chitinophagaceae bacterium | reverse complement strand
TTACAATCAATGTACCTGCAACCCATATTGTAGTTGCTTCAGGAGATTTGCAAAACCCAGCCGATGTATTAACACCTACACAACTAATCAGATTAGCTGTTGCGAGACAAAGCAACAAAACAGTTATGCTGCGTACACGGGAAGAAGTTTATGAACCATCAAGCCGCCCTGCCAAACCCAGGCTTACATGGCACTATAAAATTGCTAATGCAAGAGACATTGCATGGGCATCTTCCAAAGCATTTATATGGGATGCCGCAAAAATAAATTTGCCCGGCGGCAGAAAAGCTTTGGCAATGAGCGTTTACCCCGAAGAATCTAACGGTGATACTGCCTGGAGCAGGTCAACAGAATATATAAAAGGCAGCATTGAAAATTATTCAAAAAGATGGATGGAATATCCTTATAATACTGCAAGCAACGTGGCAACAAATATTGGAGGAATGGAATATCCTGGAATTGTTTTTTGCGGCTATGATGCTAAAACTGCGGATCTTTTTGGTGTCACTGATCATGAGTTTGGGCATACATGGTTTCCGATGATTGTTGGTAGTAATGAAAGAAAATATGGCTGGATGGATGAGGGCTTTAATACTTTTATCAACAGCCTGGCGGATGATGATTTTAACAATGGAGAATATAAAAATAAGGATGGCATGGGCACAAATGCTTATAAATTTATGTTTGCCGAAAATAGTGAAAGTGTAATGACAACACCCGATGCAATGAAGGAAAGAAATATCGGAAACCTTTTATATAGCAAACCGGGATATGCGTTGGAGATTTTAAGAAATGAAATACTAGGGCCACAAAGATTTGATTATGCTTTTAAAACATACATTAAGGCATGGGCTTATAAACATCCCTCGCCATTTGATTTTTTTAGAACGATGGAAAATGCAGCAGGAGAGGACCTCAATTGGTTTTGGAGAGGAATGTTTTTAGAAAATTACAGGTTAGATCAACGTGTGAATGAAGTAGTATATGTAGGCGGTGACGCTGCCAAAGGCGCATTAGTTGTTATAGATAATTTGGGGCAAATGGCTATGCCCGTTTATTTGCAATACGAAACGGCAAGTGGTAAAAAAGATTTGGTAAAAATTCCCGTAGAGGTATGGCAAAGCAGCACAAGCTGGACGGTAAAATTAAATACAACAGAAAGAATAACTTCTTTGGTTATTGATCCTGACAAAGTTTTTCCGGATATTAATTATGAGAATAATACCTGGAGAAAATAATTATTTATCTGAACGATGATCCCGAAATAATCGGGACAGGTGTTGGAGGATTAACAAATTTAGAGGGAAAAAGCAGAGCATTTAATCGGATAATCCTTTAATCTGATAAATCATGGTTCAGACAAATGTTCTGTTTTCCACTTGCCACTTTTCATATACCAAAAGGCAATACCAAATATAATTGACCAGTAAACAAATTCATTCGTCCAGGCAATTGGTAATGATAATTTATATTTTATCATAACAAAATAAATGTAAAAAATGTAGACTGTTATTGCGGCAAATTCAATCAACAGGTTCATTTTAGTTTTACCTGTACCGGTTACAGCATTAAGCCAAACGGCGGCAATACTCATTAATAACATTCCCGCAGAAATAATCCTTATCACAGGTAAAGCTTCTATTTCAAAGGCTTCTGTTTGCCCGAATAGGTGTAAAAATTGCTGCGGAAAAATATTTAAAATGCTAACCAAACACAGAGTTAATAAAAAACTCAATTTCATTATCTTAGTGATGGCACTTATTACTTTGCTTTGCAAGTCCTGACCGATGAGGTTACTTACCATAGTGTTTGTGGTGGAGGCAAATGCCCAGATAAAAATACCAACTATACCAAACACGTTTCTCATGGCGTTAGATATTGCTTTTGCTCTGTCTCCATAAGCCTCTAACAGAATAAAAAATACCAGCCACGTTGCCAGGCTTATGGCAAATTGTAAAACAAGCGGTGCCGAAATTTGTAAAATTGTTTTGCTTGTTTTTTTATCATAAGAAAGATCTGAAAATAAATCAAACTTTTTCTTTAATCCTTTTTTATAAATTACCAATAACACGATTAGCATACCGGCAAATTCTGCAATCACAGATGCATAAGCAGCACCATTAAAGCCCAATTGAGGAAACCCCCATGCGCCATAGATTAAAACATAATCTAAAAAAATATTTATTAGGGCTTCCATAATCAGCGCAATTATCATAAAGCGGCTGTTTAAAGTACCAATTAAAAATGCGTTAGATGCCTGTAAAATATACAGGAATGGCAACCCCCAAACTCTTATTCTGAGGAAACTCATTTCCATTTCAAAATTTTCTGCTGATATAAAAGGCTTTAAGCATAGGGGCGCAATAAACCAGGTAAAAAACATGCCTGCCAGCGCAAAAAATAAACAAATGCGTATACCTTGTGTAAATATTTTGTTGATGCCCGAAATATTTCCTTCGCCACCCTGGCGGGAGATTAGTGATTGCAATGCATTGCTTAATCCATTACCGCTCACCATAAGTATGAGATAGAAAACGCCTATTGTTCCTGCATTTCCCAATGCCCTTTCGCCTAATCCTCCCAAAAATATATTGTTGGTTATAAAATTTATGTTAGGGATAATGAGTGCAAAAGTGATGGGTAGTGCAATATTTAAAATTTGCCGGTTGGTTATTTTTACCTGTAAAGTTTTGTCAATAGCAATGCTCATAAAGTTTGCAAAAATAATTGCTTAATCGGGTTATTGGCTAAATAGTTTATTGCGTAATATTTATCAAATAACTTCTTAAACAAATAAAGGGTTGTAAATTGCCCAACTTAAATTATTTAATTTTGAATCCTGCTTTCGAAGTTTTGCCCGAATCACTTGTCGCAAGGGAAAGTGATCTTTTCTGCGAGATCAGTTCGTCAAGCTTTATTTATTTTTTTGTGAATGATTCAAAAAAAATTACGGGTCTTTCTGTTTTTTATTTTAATGCGGATAATGAAAGAGAAGTTGCGACAGTTTTAAAAGAAATTTTTAATGCCCAGTCTGTTCTTCAAAAGAAATTTAAAAGCATTAATGTTTCATATTCATCAGCAGAGAGTGCTATGCTTACTGAAGAACTGTACAGAAAAGGGAACCATGAAACTGCTTTGCAGTTGCTGTTTGGAGACTTGAGTAATGAAATTGTTTTAACGGATCTTATTGCTGATAAAAATATTTACAATATTTACAGGATCCCGGCAGAAATTCATCATGTAATAACATCACAATTTAATCTGGCAACAATCAACCATCAATACTCTTTA
>JBKJLG010000353.1:0-3862 GCA_046596995.1 Chitinophagaceae bacterium | reverse complement strand
TAATTTTCAATGCTGCCTTTTATATATTCTGTTGATCTGCTCCAGGCAGTATCACCGTTAGATTCTTCGGGGTAAACGCTCATTGCCAAAGCTTTTCTGCCGCCGGGCAAATTTATTTTTGCCGCATCCCATATAAATGCTTTTGAAGATGCCCACGCAATGTCTCTTGCATTAGCAATTTTATAATGCCATGTAAGCCTGGCTTTTGCAGGGCGGCTTGATGGATCATAAACTTCTTCCCGTGTACGCAGCATAACTGTTTTGTTGCTTTGTCTCGCAACAGCTAATCTTTTTAGTTGTGTAGGTGTTAATACATCGGCTGGGTTTTGCAAATCTCCTGAAGCAACTACAATATGGGTTGCAGGTACATTGATTGTAAAATCAAAATCTCCATATTCAAGATAAAATTCGCTTGCGCCTAAATAGGGTAATGTGTTCCACCCCTGTAAATCATCAAACACACACATGCGTGGGTACCATTGTGCAATGGCATAAATTTTTCCATTTTTTGTAGATAAAATAGAAGTTCTGTCCGAGCCATATTCAGGTATGGAATAAGAATAATCAATCTTAAATTTTATGGCACCTCCATTGGCTGCTACGGGTGTAGAAAGTAACAGTTGCATTCTTGTATCTGATACAATCGTTTCAGCATTTTTTTCTAGATAATTACTCTGTGCATTAGCAAGTATTTTTACTGAGGTTATTTTATAGCCTCCATCAAATTTCGAGTTTACATCTCCATACCGGCTTCTTGCATTAGCCGGGAGTTTTGCTTTTCCCCGTGAATCTTTTTCATATAAATTTTCATCAAGCTGAAGCCATAAATATTGCAAGGCATGCGGACTATTATTTGTATAAGTTACCGTAACGCTTGCAGTAATTACATCTTTTACATCATCTAAACTTGTATTTATTTGGTAGCTGGCTTTATTTTGCCAGTATTTTGGGCCCGGATTTCCATTAGCTGCCCTATATTCATTTACTGATGCAGGATAAAAAAGTGGATTAAATAAAGCTTTGGGGTCGTAAGCAGATTTTTGAGATTGTGAAAAACCGGTTGCTGCTTGCAAAATAAAAATTAAAAAAAAGAAAAATTTTTGCATTTAATAAATATGTTTAAAAAAGATTTAGAATTCTTTATGCCAGGTAACACCTGCGCTGCCCTGCAAGGTTGCAATGGGCGGATGAACTTTTTTTAATGAAATTTTTATACTGCGTACGTAATTGTATCTATCGTGAATAGTATTGCCAATATCTATAATAATTGTTTCTAACAACTGCGTCGGTACTATCATTCTTTGTTTTATTATTTCATAAAGATTAGAATAATCAATAGTTTCAGAAATAGAATTTATCATTTGATGCTCTTCATGAAATTGAACATCTGCATTTATTTCATACTCATTTCCTAATATTTTTTCCTGATCATGCACACCATGATAGCCGTAAAATTTTAAGTTATGTAAATGAATAGTTATCACGTTGTATTTATAGTCAATTTATTTAAAGTCCTTTTTCGCTTAAATATCTTTCTGCATCCAATGCTGCCATACAACCACTGCCAGCCGCTGTGACCGCTTGCCTGTAAATTTTATCCTGCAAATCACCTGCTGCAAAAACACCTTCAACATTTGTTTTAGAAGTACCGGGAATTGTTTTTACATATCCGCTCTCATCCATATCCAGCCATCCTTTAAAAATTTGAGAATTAGGTGTGTGCCCAATCGCAACAAAATAAGCGCTCACTTCCAGTACTTGCTTCTCTCCTGTCTGGTTATTTTTTATTCTTACAGAATCAACTTTTTTATCTCCCAAAATTTCTTCAACTTCCGTATGCCAGTACACTTTGATATTAGGTGTTTTCAAAACTCTTTCCTGCATTATTTTACTGGCACGCATTTCTCCTTTACGCACCATCATGTGTACAGTACTGCATATTTTACTTAAATACAAAGCTTCTTCAGCAGCCGTATCACCTGCGCCAACAATTACAACTTCCTTACCTTTAAAAAAGAAGCCATCACAAACCGCACAGGCACTAACACCATAGCCATTTAATCTTTGCTCACTTTCCAATCCAAGCCATTTGGCACTTGCACCTGTACTTACAATAAGTGCATCAGCGGTCATCCATTTTTCTTCGTCAATTTGTACTTTAAATGGCTTAGCACTTAAGTCAACATCAGTGGCAAGGCCATAGCGAATATCTGTTCCCATTCTGGCAGCTTGTTTTTCAAAATGCACCATCATTTCCGGACCTTGTATTCCATCAGGATAACCCGGATAATTTTCCACTTCGGTTGTAATAGTAAGCTGTCCGCCGGGTTGTATGCCTTGGTACAAAACAGGTTTAAGGTTTGCCCTTGCCGCATAAATAGCTGCCGTGTAGCCTGCCGGCCCAGAGCCAATGATAAGGCAAGCAGTATGTTCCAAATCAGTATCACTCATAAAAAGAAATAATATTATAATTAAAAAAGAAAATTAGATAAGCTTTTGCTCGTAAGCATATTTTATTAAACCAATCAAGCTATTGGTTTTTGTTTTTCTAAAAATATTTTTGCGATGTGTTTCTACTGTCCTTTCGCTTAAAAAAAGCTCTGCAGCAATTTTTTTATTACTGTACTCTTTCTCAATCAAGCGGATGATTTGTTTTTCCCTGTTGGTAAGATGGGCATCTTCATTTTCTTTTTTACGCACCTGCGATTTCATCATTTCGCTCAATACTTCTTCAGAAAAATAAATTCCGCCACCGGCTATTTTTTTTATGGCGTGTTGCAGCTCATTTTTATCAATGTTTTTTAATACATAACCGGCAATATCTGCATCGTTTATCATTTCATCAATTATTGCTGAATCACTGTTCATGGAAAGTGCAAGAATTTTTATTTGCGGAAAAGTCGTCCGCACTTCTTTGGCGAGTTTATTTCCCGGAAGACCGGGCATCATTACATCTGTAATTAAAACATCGACTCTTGCATTTTCAAGTAATGCCAAAACTTCCTGCGGTTGTGTGCTCGAAAAAGCTATTTCAAACTCAGGTGAATCATCTAATAAAGATAAAAGGCCATCAATAACAATTTGGTGATCATCAACAAGGGCGAGTGATATTTTCTTGCTCATCTGAGAAAAATAAAATTAGATATTCAAAGTTAGCCTATACATTTTGCATAAAAAAACCCTTCAAAAATTTGAAGGGTTTAAAAAGAGTATTTTAAAAAGATTAACCAAGATATGCTTTAAGTGCACCGCTGTATCTTGCTTTTTGTAAACGTTTAATGGCTCTCTCTTTAATCTGGCGAATGCGTTCTTTCGTAAGATCATATTTCTGTCCGATCTGCTCAATGGTTGTTCCATTTTCACCATCTAAACCAAAATATGCATTTACAATTTCAGCTTCACGTGGGCTGAGAGATTTTAATACACGGCGAATTTCATTTTTTAATGAGTCATGCATTACATCTTCATCAGTTTCACCTGCGCCTTTTAAAAGATCACCCATTGCTACATCTTCAGCTTCGTGTACGGGAGCATCTAATGATGTGTGACGGGTATTACTTTGGAAAATATTGTTGATCTCTGTCTCACTCATTTCCAAAATTTCAGAAAGTTCTTCGGTAGAAGGCTCTCTTTCATGTTCCTGCTCAAAAGCCATATAGGCTTTGTTTGCTTTGTTATATGTGCCAATTTTGTTTTGTGGCAAGCGGACTAATCTGCCCTGCTCTGCCAACGCCTGTAGTATAGATTGGCGAATCCACCACACAGCATAAGAAATAAATTTGAAACCTTTGGTTTCATCAAAGCGTTGTGCCGCTTTAATTAAGCCGAGGTTGCCCTCGTTGATAAGATCACTTAATGATAA
>JBKJLG010000342.1:0-5836 GCA_046596995.1 Chitinophagaceae bacterium | reverse complement strand
ACTTCGCAGAGAACAACCGCTGAAGATAAAGGCGATTATTACCTGTTGAACGGAACAAAAAACTGGATAACGAATGGAAATACCGCATCAGTTTATTTGGTGATTGCACAAACTGATGTTAGCAAAGGAAGCCGGGGCATTAATGCTTTTATTGTAGAGAAAAAATGGGAAGGTATAGCTGTAGGCGCAAAAGAAAATAAACTAGGGATAAGAGGAAGTGATACCCACAGTATTTTATTTACTGATGTAAAAGTGCCAAAAGAAAACCGCATTGGAGAAGATGGATTTGGTTTTGTATTTGCCATGAAAACACTTTCCGGAGGAAGAATAGGTATTGCCTCACAGGCACTGGGAATTGCAAGTGGTGCTTTCGAAAGAAGTGTCGATTATTCCAAACAACGGAAAGCATTTGGCAAAGAAATAATGCACCACCAGATAATTCAATTTAAGTTGGCAGATATGGCTACAAAAATTGAAGCATCCCGTTTACTTTGCTTAAAAGCTGCCTGGGAAAAAGACAACGGACTGGATTATTCTGTTAGTTCTGCCCAGGCAAAAGTTTTTGCAAGTGAAACTGCAATGTGGACTGCAACTGAAGCTGTACAAATACACGGGGGTTATGGGTTTGTAAAAGAATATCATGTGGAAAGAATGATGAGAGATGCCAAAATAACGCAGATTTATGAAGGCACAAGTGAAGTGCAGAGAATTGTTATCAGCAGGGCAATATTGAAATAATTTTAAATCAGCAAATGGTGGATGTGCAAATTAAAACGTTTGCACTTTTTTTATTTAGATAATTTAGTAATGAAAAAATGAGTACCAACCTAGAAAAATACAAAGAAATAATTTCGGAACTGAATGAAAAAGCAATATTGATTGCCGTTAGTAAAATCCAGTCTGAAAAAAGTATTCATTCATTATACCAGCAGGGTCAAAGAGATTTCGGTGAAAACTATGTGCAGGAAATTGCTGAAAAATATGCAGTGCTGCCAAAAGATATTAACTGGCATTTCATTGGTCATCTGCAAAGCAATAAAGTAAAATACATAGCCCCTTTTATTCACTTAATTCATGGTGTAGACAGCTTTAAATTATTAAAAGAAATTGATAAAGAAGCAAAAAAAAATAACAGAATAATTAATTGCCTTTTACAGATACATATTGCACAGGAAGAAACAAAGTTTGGATTGAATGAAGATGAACTTGATGATATTTTCGGTAGTGCTGAATTAATAAATTTAAAAAATATAAAGATCTGTGGATTTATGGGAATGGCTTCCTTTACTGAGGATGAAGAAAAAATCAGGAATGAATTTCGATATTTACAAACACTATTTAATAGATATAATCAACTGTCAACTGTCAACTGTCAACTGTCAACTCTTTCAATGGGCATGAGTGCAGATTACAAAATTGCAATACAAGAAGGGAGTAATATGGTACGGATAGGCAGTTTAATTTTTGGACATAGAAAATAATATATGTCTGCAGCCATTCAAAAAAAAGTAGTAATAATCGGTGCAACGTCCGGCATTGGTAAAGAGCTGGCAATCATCTACGCTAAAAAAGGATATTTTGTTGGGATAACGGGCAGGCGAAATGAATTGCTTTTATCTCTTAAAAATAAATACCCTAAAAATATTGTTACAGAAAGTTTTGATGTAACGCAAAAAGAAAACATTCCACACCTGCAGGCACTCATTCAAAAGCTGGACGGGCTAGATATTTTAATTTACAATAGTGGCGTAGGCGATGTAAGTAAAGAGCTTGATTGGGATATTGAAAAACGCACTACTGATGTAAATGTAAATGGCTTTGCAGAGATTGTCTGCTACGCATTTAATTATTTAGTTAACCAGGGGCACGGACAAATTGCTGCTATCTCTTCCATCGCATCAATACGTGGAAACAGCCATGCACCTGCGTATAGCGCCAGCAAAGCGTATGAAAGCACTTATCTTGAAGGACTTTATTTCAAGGCAATGAAAATGAAAAAAGATGTTACAGTTACCGACATACAACCCGGCTTTGTAGATACAGGTTTGGCAATTGGGCAAGGATTATTTTGGGTTGCAACGCCGCAAAAAGCGGCAATACAAATTTATACCGCGATAAAAAATAAAAAGAAAAGAGCTTATATAACTAAAAGATGGTGGCTTATTGCAAAGCTGTTGCCCATTGTGCCTGATTTTATTTATAAAAAACTATGACGACGTTAAAACATTTTAACAGAACACTTACTATCATATTTATGCAATTGCAGTAATTTGAACTCATATATCTTTATAAAAACTTTTTTCGTTGATGACCGATACTTTTGAAATACAAAAAAATACAAAAGCATTTTCTTACACAGCAATTATCTGCGGATTGTTTTTGGCAATTGCTATTTTATACACCTGGAAATTAGAGATACCGCCGGTGGTTATTCCGCAAGATTTGATAGAAGTTAATTTAGGCAATGAGCAGGAAGGTATGGGAGATGCACAACCTTTAGTAAAGGGCGACCTGGCACCCGAAAAGCAACCACCCGTTAATGAAAAAACGATTGCAGCAAACGAGGAAGCTTCAAAAGATATACAAGCTGATGAAACAGATGATAAAGAGGCTGCGCAGGTAACAAAAATAACCAAGCCTAACAAAGAGATAAAAATAACCCCAAAAGAAAACACTCCAAAAACGATTAAGACAACCAATCCATCACCTGTAGTAAACCCCAACCCAACTCCTCCAAAACCCAAGTTGCCATTATATAAAGGCGGCAATGGCACCGGCGGTAATGGTGCGCCGGAAGATAATGGCTACAAAAATCAGGGTAACAAAAATGGCAATGGAGATAATGGAAATCCGAATGGCAAACCTGATTCGTATGGCAACTCACCAGGCGGAAGAACCGGCGGACCTAAAGTAATTGGAGATAGAAAAATTGTTCGCTATTATTCTTTTACCGGTGACCTTGAGAAAGCAACTGTTTACGCAATTGTGGTTGTATCACCTGAAGGCACAGGAACATTTGCAGGTTTTGGAAGAAATTCCAGCACAACAGCACGGGCTTATGCAAACGCAATTGTAGAATATTTGCGCAATGTAAAATTTGATAAAGCAGATCACGAATCTAAAGTTACTGTTCAATTTAATTTTAATATCCAATAAGCTGCTGTTAATTTGCAGTGATGAATTATGAGCAAACGCTTGATTATCTTTTAACAAAGCTTCCCCTTTTTAGCCGGATAGGCGCTGCGGCCTATAAAAAAGATATTACCAATACAGTAAAGCTTTGCAAAGCCGTTGGCGATCCTCAACATAAAATTAAAACGATACACATTGCGGGTACAAATGGCAAAGGCTCTACAAGCCACATGCTGGCGGCTATTTTGCAGCAAAGTGGCTACACAACAGGCTTGTACACTTCCCCCCATTTAAAAGATTTTAGAGAAAGGATAAAAATTAACGGCAAAATGATTAAAAAAGATTTTGTTGTTTCATTTGTAAAAAAAATAAAAAAAGTTAGTGAGGAGATAAGCCCTTCTTTTTTTGAGCTAACAGTAGTTATGGCTTTGGAATATTTTAAGGAACAAAAAGTTGATGTTGCTGTTATTGAAACCGGCTTAGGGGGAAGGCTGGATAGTACAAATGTTATTACTCCTTTGCTGAGCATCATCACAAATATTGGTTATGACCACATGAATATTTTAGGAAATACGCTTGAAGAAATCGCTTTTGAAAAAGCAGGAATAATAAAGCAAAACGTACCTGTGGTTATTGGAGAAAAGCAGGATGTAACAAAAAATATTTTTATAGAAAAAGCCCGCAGTTGCAAAGCTCCTTTATTTTTTGCGGAGGATGATTTTAGTGTTAGCAAGAGTGAACCATCTGTTAATGCTTTGCATATTAGCATTACCGAAAAAAACAATTCAACAAAAAAATATACGCTGGATCTGAATGGAATTTATCAGCAAAAAAATTTATTAACCGTGCTGGCGGCAATAAAAATTTTGCAGCAACAAGGGTTTAATCTTAAAGAAAAAAATGTACGCCAGGGGCTTTCTTCAGTAAAAGAATTAACCGGCTTACATGGCAGATGGGATGTGATACACCAAAACCCAATGATTGTTTTAGATGTTGCCCACAATGAGGACGGAATAAAACAACTACTGAAACAAATTCAAACCTGTGTTTATGAAAAATTGCACATCGTTTTTGGAATCGTGAAAGATAAAGATGCGGATAAAATTTTATCATTGCTGCCGCAGAAGGCAACCTATTATTTTACCAAGGCACAAATACCAAGAGCTTTACCCGAAGATGAGCTAAGAGTGAAAGCAAATAAATATAATTTAACTGGGGCATCATTTTCTGAAGTTAACATTGCCCTTAAAGCTGCTACGGAAAAGGCTTTACCGGATGATTTAATAATTGTTTGTGGAAGTGTTTTTGTTGTGGGAGAAGTGGAAATTTAATTTTGCAATTTTAGTTTTCCCATTTTCAACAGGCAATAAAAAATACAATTAGCATGCAACGATTGTTCAATTTTATTTTGCAGTAAAAGCTGTATCAATTCATCCAGCGGAATAAGCTCAACTTTAATTTCTTCATTATCATCAAGTAATTGTTCAGCAACTTTTTTACCACCCGTTGCTAAATACATTTTTGTATAATTATTCAATACGCCGGGGTTGCCCGCTACTTCTCCAATCAATTCATATTTAGTAAACTCATAACCCGTTTCTTCAAGCATTTCTCTTGCAATAGCTTTTTCATTTTCTTCATTTTCATCTGCAAAGCCCCCGGGAATCTCAAGTATTGTTTTGCCTATTGGATGCCGGTATTGCCTTACCATAACCGCTTCATTATTTTCAGTTATACCTAAAGCACACATGGTCGCTCCAAGCTCTACAACATAATATTCAGGAATTATTTTTCCTTCAGGGGTTTCGCAAATGTCTTTTCGTGCTGTAAAATACTTTGTCTTAATTAAATAGTCAGATGATAATATTTTCCAGTCCATTTATCTGTTTATACGTTTATCTGTTTATCTGTTTATCTGTTTATCCGGTAATCCGTTTATCCGTATTAACCAATTAACTTTTTAACGGATTAACTTTTTATCCGTATTAACCAATTAACTTTTTAACGGATTAACGGCTTAACCAATTAACCTAATTAACGGATTTACGTTTTACCACCCTTTCCTTTCTCTTAAAGCTGTAATATGAGCAACATGATGTTTGCCGTGCCACGCATACATTGCAAGCAATTGCCAAACGGTCATTGTACGTTTTTGTTCGGGGTGAAAAACGGTTTTACTCCAATCACTTTCTACTATATTCACCAATACTTCATACCATCTTTTATGCAAAGCATGCAATAGTGTAAGAGAAATATTAACAGGCAAATTTTCTGTGTCTTTCATTTCTGCCCATGCAGCTTCATCATACGGCTTTATGGTGGGGTTATCTTCTGTAAGTGCTAACTTAAATCTTATATAAGCATTCATGTGGCTGTCCGCAACATGATGCACAACTTGTTTTAATGTCCATCCACCATCACGATAAGGCGTATTCAATTGTTCTTCATCCAAATTTAAAATTGATTGCTCAAGCAGGCTGGGACAGATTTGAATATCTTGCAAATAACTTTGCAAAACATTTTCATCAAACTCTTTAATATTGCTAAATGGTTGTTCTTCTGCCTTCCCTATGGGATAGCGCAAATCATTTTGTTGGGACATGACGTTATTTATTTACAATCTCTATCAACTCAATGTCGAATACAAGTGTTGCTCCACCCGGAATTGCATGACCTGCTCCTCTTTCGCCATAACCAAGGTCAG
>JBKJLG010000192.1:0-5989 GCA_046596995.1 Chitinophagaceae bacterium | reverse complement strand
CCTTTGTTAATAGATAAGATAAGAAAATATACACCGGCGCACATACAAATAATATCGCAGGGAGAAATTGTAGCCGCAAGCCTGCAGGATTATTTGCGAAGGCATGCAGAAATTGACAGCCAATGCAGCAAAAATGCTTCAGTTACAGTATTTACCACTGATTCAGCAGAAGAATTTACACGGCAATCGGTAAATTTTTATGGTTCCCGGTTACAGGCAAAACACTTAAATCTGGATGAGCACGCTTAAAAAACTTTGCCTCTGCACTCCTAAATCTAAAATTATATATTACCTTTGCCACCCTTTCACAAACAGCAGGGATGGTGCCCTGGTGGTGTAGTAAAATCAATTGTAGAAAAAATTATTTTGTAAAGGAAAAAAACTAATAAAATGCCAGGTAAAAAAAGAACGTATCAACCTCATAAACGCCGCCGTAAAAGTGTTCACGGTTTTCGCAAGCGTATGGAAACCGCAAATGGTCGGAAAGTTTTAGCAAGCCGCAGGGCAAAAGGCCGTCATAAGCTTACCGTTTCTGACGAACGTGGTGATAAAAAATAAAATCAACTAACCGTAAGGTTTATAAATTATAAGTCCTGCTTTTATTGGCAGGACTTTTTTATTTGCATAGTATTTACAGATATTTGTTTTAAAGCCACAAAAAATAGAACAGCATTTTACATTTAAAAAAGATGAGCGGCTTAAAAGCCGGAAACTTATAGGGCAATTGTTTAAAGAAGGTAAATCTTTTTCCAATTTTCCTTTCAGGATATTATATCTTTTTATAGAAGGCTATGCACCTTTACAGGCAGGCTTTGCAGTAAGTACAAAAAATTTTAAAAAAGCTGTTGACCGTAACCGGATTAAAAGATTAATGAGAGAAGCCTTCCGACTTAATAAACATAATTTAACCGATGCTTTAAAAAAAGCCAATAAGCAAATGGGAACTTTTTTTATTTATACAGGTAATGAGTTGCCGCAGTATAAAGATGTAGAAGAAAAAATACAAAAAGCATTAATAAGATTAAATAAGATAACTGATGAAAACGCTGATGCAAATACTTAGTTATCCTTTTATTTTTTTAATAAAAATATATCAAAAGATAATTTCTCCCTGGTTGGGAGGCTCATGCCGGTATTCGCCAACATGTTCGCAATATGGAGTAGAGGCTTTACAAAAACACGGCTTATTTAAAGGCGGCTGGCTCACTATTAAAAGAATTGCAAGGTGCAATCCATGGGGCGGCCACGGTCACGATCCGGTACCGTAGCTTTTGTTTTCCGTAGTTTTTCTTTTTATAAAATACCATATCAAAAATATAAAAGCAATTAATGAGATACGATTTTTTACAAAAAAAATCCGCAATAAAAATAATTATTGCGGATAAAAAATATTTCGTAAGTCCCTTTAGGGATTTAGGGTAATTAGGATTTAAATCTTTCAGCTACTTTTTTCCAGTTTACAACATTCCAAAATGCGTTTAAATAATCAGCCCGCTTGTTTTGATATTTTAAATAATATGCATGCTCCCAAACATCGCAGCCAAGTATAGGTGTGCATTTGCATTCTGCAACATCCATTAATGGGTTATCCTGGTTGGGTGTTGAGCAAATTAACAGTTTGCCATTTTGTGAGCCCAGCCATGCCCATCCGCTGCCAAAGCGTGTTACACCGGCAGCATTAAATTTTTCTTTGAAGGCTTCGAAAGAGCCAAACGCTTCAGTAATGGCTTCAGATAATTTTCCTTCCGGATTTCCTCCTGCATCAGGCGCCAGACTTTCCCAAAAAAAGCTGTGGTTCCAATGTCCGCCACCATTGTTTCTTACAGCTGGGCTTATACTGCCTGCATTTTTTACCAATTCTTCAATGCTTTTATTTTCATGATCTGTGCCTGCTATGGCTTTATTCAAATTATCAACATAAGCCTGGTGATGCTTATCGTGATGGATAGTCATTGTTTCTTTATCTATATGTGGCTCTAATGCTTCGTACGCATAGGGCAGAGCCGGAACTGTAAATGCCATAATTTTTTATCTTTAAATATTAATAAATAAGGTTGAATACAAATTTACCCTGATAATAGTTATAAAAAATCTACTTGTTAGATTATTTCCTTATTACGAAAGCGGTTACCGCCTCGCCTTGAAAAAATTTTTCATCAAAGCCTCACACTCATCTTTATATACGCCACTTACTATTTCGGTTTTAGGATGAAATGGATTTCTATTGGTTAAGCTATAGCAACCATGTTTTTCATCTGTGGCTCCGTAAACAACCTTACCTATTTTACTCCAGTACAAGGCGCCGGCACACATAAGGCAAGGCTCAATAGTAACATATAAAGTAGCCTCCGGTAAATATTTTGCCCCTAAAAAATTATAGGCTGAAGTCAATGCAATAATTTCTGCATGGGCGGTAGAGTCGTTTAATTTTTCTACCTGGTTATAGGCCCGGGCTATAATTCTCTCCTGCATAACAACTACAGCACCAATGGGAACTTCCTGTTCATCAAATGCTTTTTGTGCTTCTTTTAAAGCCTGCTTCATATAATATTCGTCTGTTTCAGCCATATTTATCTTTATCTGCCGAACATTTTATCCAGCTCATCTTTTTTAAATTCTAAATAAGATGGTTTACCATTAGGCGTTGTATTAGGCGTTTCGCAACTAAAAAGATCGTCAACTAAAGTTTCCATTTCTTTATGGGTAAGCGAAGTGCCCGGCTTTACAGATTGCTGCCACGCCATAGATCGCAATAATTTTTCCCTCTTATTAAATTTAATATCATTGCTAAAATGCTTGTATTGCTCCAGCATTTTTTCTAAAGTAATTTTTTCATTTCCCTGTATTATATCAGCAGGTGTTCCCTGTATTACAAAAGTGTTTTTACCAAACGGCTCTACTAAATATCCCAGTAAGGTAAGGTCGCTAAGTAATTCATTAAGTAAAACTGCATCGCTTGTTGTTAATTCAATTGTTGCCGGAAATAAGCTCCGTTGAGTGGCTATGGGCTTGCCTTTTACAGCATTAGCAAAACGCTCGTACAAAACTCTTTCGTGTGCATTTTGTTGGTGAATAGCAATGAATCCATTTTTATTTTGGGCAATTATAATATTGTTATGCAATTGCACAAAATTATTGCCTGTTGGCTTTCTCCCTTCTGTTTGATGTGGTTCACCTACAGGTGTATTTAATTTTTCATCAGTTTCAAAACTTTTTTGAATGCCTGTTTCAAAAGATTTTGTTTCAGCTGGCAAATCATTCCAGGGCTTTAGATCACTTTTATTTTCAATAAAATGTGCCTGGTGTTTTTGCGTAAAAGTTTTATAAAGAGAAGAGGAAGTTGCTGCTGATATTTTCTCTTTGGTAAATGGCTGGCTCACGGCATCGGATTGCTGAATGGAAACATCCAGATCAAAATCTAATGTTGGCGTTACGCTAAACTGCGCCAGTGCATGTTTTACGGCAGATTGTACAAAGGCATAAACAATTTTTTCATCTTCAAATTTTATTTCCTGCTTGGTTGGGTGCACATTTATATCAAGCCGTGATGGATCAAGATCAATAAATAAAGTGTACATAGGAAAACTGTCTTTGGCAATCATATCGCTAAAGGCATTCATAACCGCATGGTTTAAATAAGCACTTTTTATAAACCGGTTATTCACAAAAAAGTATTGATCACCTCTTGTTTTTTTTGCTGTTTCTGGTTTTCCAACAAAGCCTGAAACATTCATGTAATCTGTTTCTTCCTGTACACTTACCAGTTTTGCGGAATAATTATTTCCCAAAATTTGAACTATGCGTTGCTTTAAAGTTCCTTTTTCCAAATGAAAAACCTGTTGCCCGTTTGAGGTGAGGGAAAAAAATATTTCAGGAAAAGCCATTGCCACCCTGATGAATTCATCAATAATATGTCTCAATTCTGAAGCATTGCTTTTTAAAAAATTTCTGCGGGCCGGCACATTAAAAAACAAATTTTTCATGCAAATAGAAGTGCCCTGCGGTGCCCCCACTGGTTGTTGTGTTTTTACAACACTGTTCTCTATTTCAATATAAGTGGCGGTTGTATCTTCAGCTCTCCGGGTTTTTAATTCTACCTGCGCTACACCGGCAATACTTGCAAGCGCCTCACCCCTAAACCCCATCGTTTTTATATGAAAAAGATCATCTATATTTTTAATTTTTGATGTAGCGTGCCGTTCGAAACACATACGGGCATCTGTTTCACTCATGCCTTTGCCATTATCAATAACTTGTATCAATGCTTTGCCTGCATCGTTAACAAAAAGTTTAATTTCTGTTGCGCCTGCATCCACTGCATTCTCCAGCAGTTCTTTTACCGCACTGGCAGGGCGTTGTATCACTTCCCCTGCAGCAATTTGGTTGGCTATATTTTCTGGTAAAAGTTGTACAATATCGGGCACTAATTCAGCGTTTTAAGGCAGTAAATTTAATACTATCCGGCGGCATTAAAACTTTAATGCAAACCACGTGTAATCTAACCTAACCTATGAAAAACAATATTATTCTATCTGTATTTATTTTGTTTGCATTTTCCTGCTGTACAAAAGAAAAAACGGTTATTCAAAAACAACCAAGTACAACCGCTGTAGCTTCAGGCTTTTCAAAATACATCATAAAAAAAGGTGCACAATTTGCCAATGAAAATGCATATCTACAGACCAATTATTCTGAATTAAAATTCATTGTAAAATTTGATAGTTCAGCAATTTATAAAAGTATTACTCCCGAAAATCAGTTTGATATTAATAAGTTGTATGGCTTTGCTGATAACAATTCAGGTCATCAGCAATTTAGTGCAAGATTTGGCTGGCGCTGGAGCGATAATGCCCTCAGGTTATTTGGATATGTTTACAACAACGGTGTAAGAGATTCTAAGGAAATAGCAGTTGTAAATATTGGTGCAGAAAATAATTGCTCTATAAAAATAAGTGCAGGTAGTTATATTTTTTCCATAAATGGTAAAACAGAAACTTTGCCGAGAACCAGCACGATACCAACAGCTATTGGATATAAATTATACCCCTATTTCGGTGGTGATGAATATGCTCCGCATGATATTTTTATCTGGATAAAAGAATTGTAATCCTCCCATTTTTTCCATCTCACTCCGTTATTTTAAACACACTAATTGAGTAACTTGTGGCCTGCTTTTAAAAATGTACAGCATGCTAAAAAATCTCATTACTGCAACCTTTTTTTTCTTTATAAATACCTTTTTGTTTGCGCAATACCAAACAACTCCTGCTGCCAAAATTTGGGCAGATAGTGTTTTTAGCACATTAAACAATGATGAGAGAATTGCACAATTAATGGTATTAAGGGGCAGTAGCATTACAGCAAAAGGTGTGGTATATTATGATAAAGAAGTAAATGATCTCATCACAAAATATAATATTGGGGGTGTTTGCTTATTCCAGGGTCCGCCTGTAAAGCAGGCAACTATAGTAAATAATTATCAGCGCATAGCTAAAACCCCTGTGCTTATTTGTATAGATGCTGAATGGGGATTGGGAATGCGTATGGATAGTGTGATACCATTAAATCACCAGTTAATGTTAGGCGCCGTACAGGATGGCGCCATTGCTTACGAGTATGGAAAAATTGTGGGTGAGCAGTTAAAGCGTGCAGGCATACAGGTAAATTATGCACCCGTGGTTGATATAAATAATAATCCTAACAACCCCGTAATTAACGACCGATCTTTTGGGGAAGATAAATACAAAGTGGCTTTGTTTGGAGTACAATATATGAAGGGTATGCAGGATGTTGGCGTTATGGCAACTGCCAAACATTTTCCCGGACATGGAGATGTGTCTGTAGATTCACATCTTGATCTACCGGTAATAAATAAAACACGGGAGCAGCTTGATTCGCTTGAGTTATATCCTTTTCGGGAAATGTTTAAAGCAGGCGTGGGCAGTGTTATGGTGGCGCATTTGTACATACCCGCAATTGATAATGCACC
>JBKJLG010000160.1:0-3907 GCA_046596995.1 Chitinophagaceae bacterium | reverse complement strand
GCAACTTCAAGCCCTACATCCATTTTTATTAATTGTGCAATTTGTTTTAATGAATTGCCTAAAGGTGAGGCAGGATATTGTGCATTAAATTCAGGCCTGTAATTTCTTGTATCAGCTTTCTGCAACATTTTTACAGCATCAAAACTTTCTTTACCTGTTTCTTTTAAAAGGCGGGAAGAAGTTTGATCATAAAGGTCTTCAAAGCTTTTTGCTGCAAGATTTGCTCCCATCGGGTTGCCCCTCATTTGTATTGCAAAATCTTGCAGGTTGCTTATTGATACAGAAGGGTTGTTGCCATAAAAAGAACGGGGCATACTGGTGGTTAAGCTTACGGCTCTAAAGGGTGTAGCGTCATGCCCGAGCAAACCTACAGCTCTGTTAAGCCAGCCGCTGCCTGTGCCTTTATTAAATGGTGTTCCCGATTCCATATAATCCTGTGCATCAAAATGCGAACGTGTATTGTTGGGTGAGCCGATGCCATGAACAATTGCGAGGCGCTTGTCTTTAAAAAAAGGTTCGAAACTTTTTAGTCCGGGGTGTAGGCCAAAGCGTCCGTCAAGATCAATAAGCGGAGAATCTTTTTGATTGTTGCCGGCGGACATAAATAATGTGGGCCTTGCTGCCTTTAAATAAGGGTCAGTAAACGGCGTAACGGCCATTAAGCCATCCATTGCGCCACGCTGAAAAATGGCAACAAATATTTTCTTCTTTTTATAAAGAGAAGTTATCTTTTTACTTTCGGCAGCACGTGCCATAAATGTGGGCACACCGCCAACTCCAATTCCGAAAAGTGCAAGTCCGCCGTTCTTTAAAAAACCTCTTCTTGATGACATAGGATTAGATTTAAAACAGCCCCCTCTAAATCTCCCCCAACGGGGGAGACTTTCGAAGCTTCGTTATTGAATTAATTTCTTTTTGAATTCGTTATTTCTTTATTTATTATGTTTTGTAAGAAAAATGTAAGTTTATAATACAACCTCAAAAATTATTAACGGGCAAATGCAGCGTTAGTAACCCTCCCCCGTTGGGGTCCCGATGGCTATCGGGATAGAGGGTTTTATTTTCTTTGAAATTCGGGTGATCCGATTATGATACCCACCACCTGCGATAACATGGTATTACTGCCTGTGGCGGTTTGCATGGAAGCATAATTCAAATCGCCTTTTTTAATATTATTATTTTTGCTAATTTTTTCCTTTGTATTTTTTTGTTTGGTATCATCCATCATTTCATCATCACCACCCGGAAGGTTCACTGCAATAAGCGGTGCTGTTTTACCAGCAGCATCATCAACTTTTTTTACCAGGTCAGGATCGTTTAATAATGGAGTTAATCTTTTAATTGTTTCATCTAAATTTCTTTCGGGCATTACCAGTTTGCTGTAGATGGATAATGCGGACAATGCACTTTCGGGCTCATGCCGGCTATTAATTGCTAACAGATCTACTTTTATCCCGGGTATTCTCTGCGAAGCAAGTGCCAGCCCAAAATTCATGCGGTTCAATAAAGCGCCGGTATTTATCCAGTATTGTCCATTATCCGGAAAGCCTGTGGGTGCCTGGTAGAAATACATTTTTTGTCCCATTCTTGTTATCCAGTTAAACAACTGGTAAGGCTGATCTATTTGTGCATGAAGTGTTCGCACTGCACTTATCGCCAGCTCAAATGGCGATTTTGTTTTTTCTCTTAAGGCATTTTTGCTCCAGAATTCAGAAGAAGAAACCATTGTTATCAATACTTCTTTTATATCGCCATTTTTCTCTGTAAAAATTTTAGCCATTTTATCTACAAGGGATTGAGAAGGAACATCGTTTACAAAACGAACAGCCATTTTTTTGGCAATAAATTTTGCAGTGGAAGGATGGTGTGCCAGCATTTTTAAAAGTTGCACACCTTCTTCATAACCGCCATCGGCTGCAAAGGTTTTACCCAACACTGTTTTTTCTTTATTGTCATGCCTGTTCATAGCAAACAGAAAATCGCCATCATGCACAAATCCACGCTGCTCTAATTTATCTTCTCCAAGGCGGTTAACAATATTTTTCATTGCGCTGCCATATCCAAAATCACTAAGGGGATAAACTGTCCATCCAGTTAATACACGTGCAGCCTGTGTTACATCCTGTTGCGTATATCCGCCATCTACACCGAGTGTATGTAGTTCCATAACTTCTCTTGCATAGTTTTCATTTAGGCCATGGTCTTTTTTAACCTGCTTTAATTTTTTTATCACATTGGAATCCCCCACTTTCTGCTCCATTTTTTGTTGCATTTTTTGGCGGATTTTATTATCGTTACCCATATTATTGTTGTCACTAACACCAGCACTGCTAAAATTATCGAGATACATAAGCATTGCCGGAGATTTGGCAGTTGCCATTAAAAGTGTTTCAAAATTTCCCAATACATTAGGGCGAATTATATCTCTTTCATAAGCGGGAATAAATGCTGCCGCATCATTTTTAGTTATGGAGACATTAAAATGATTGAACCAAAAGTCAGTAAGTATTTCCTGCAATTGGTTGTTGGTGTAAGTTGCTCTTAATATTTTTTGATTGATAAACTGGCGAAAAAGCTCCTGTTGCAAGCGCAAGCCTTTTTTTTGCATGTATGCCTGCAACTGCTGCCTGTACTCTTTTTTATCTCCTTTATTAACCGAGTCTTTGTTTATTACTCCGTCTTTAATACCAAGTCTTAAAATTTGCGCTGGCCTGGGGAAAGTTTTTACAACCTGTTCGTTGGTTAAATTAATTGCATCATACTTACGCAGCATTTTATTTAAGGAGTCATCACTTAATCCACCTTTTATTTGTTGCTCAAACCATTTCTCCAACCCAATTTTTACTACCTCATCAATTTGCCCCGGTGTAGCCCCGTACGTAAAGCGGCTTAGTAAATGTGCTGCTGCCTGGCGTTCGGTAAGTCCCGCCTGTTTGTATGGAAAACTGATTTTTGTTGTGGATAATGGCCCATTGTAAAAAGAAGATATAACCAGTGCAAAAAAGCAAAAAATTATTGCTGATGCAGAATATTTAATAGCAGATTTCATTGTTAAAATATTAACAGCAAATGTGGATGTTTTTTATGACGGCGTAAATGGTTCAAAGTTTAAAAGCCGGGTAGCATTTATAAAAATGCTTCTATATTCAATAAATGCAATCGCCTGCTTTTTATTTAACTTAGCTTACAAACTTTATTATGCCGGTTAAAGCGCTTAAATATTTTTTACCTGTTCTGGTTTACATTTTTGCTTTTATTGGGTTTACTTTTTCCGGTTGGGTAACGTGGCTGGCAATGCTATATGCCTGGCTTTTCTTACCACTGGCAGAACTCCTTATAAAACCTGATCCTAAAAATTTAGATGCTGCAGAAGCAGAAATTGCAAAGGCAGATAAAGTATATGATTATCTTCTTTACGTTTTTGTTGTATTGCAATTTGCAGGACTGGTATATTTTTTATTTATTATGAAAAATGCTTCGCAATTTACCTGGTGGGAGAATGCAGGCAGGATTGCAACAATGGGATTATTGTGCGGCACTTTTGGAATTAATATTGGTCATGAATTGGGGCACCGTGTAAATAAATTTGAGCAAGCCCTGGCCAAAGCTGCGCTGCTTACATCATTGTACATGCATTTTAAAATTGAGCACAATAAAGGGCATCATAAAAGAGTAGCTACGCCGGATGACCCTGCAAGTGCGAAATATAATGAGCCAATTTATTTTTTTTATTTCCGCACCATTATATTCTCATATTTATCTGCGTGGAAAATAGCCAATGCAGAAATGTGGAAAAAAGGATTGCCTGTTTTTAATATTAAAAATGAAATGTTGCAGGTACATATTATTCAGTTGCTGTTTGTAACCGCTATCTTTTTATTCTTTGGCTTAAACATTACTTTGTATT
>JBKJLG010000136.1:0-9812 GCA_046596995.1 Chitinophagaceae bacterium | reverse complement strand
GCTTGCTTTCGCTGTTTTATAGACAAAGGTTTGAGTAATGAGCGGTTTGGCGGATGTGCTATCTTCTGCAATTACAGTAAGAGGCAATAGAAAGTACAGGGTATAAAAAATTGGTTTCATTTTATTTTTGAAAAACTAAGAAACAAAAAAATAAAAGATGTTTTAATAATGCTATTTTGAAGTTTGATTTTTAAATATATTTAAAAATTAAACATAAAAGCTGCTCTATCAGGCAGTAAACAGTTAAACATGCAATTAAACCATACATTTAAAACCAAAAATTCGTTTATTTATTTATGCCAAGCTTTATTAATGAAAATTTTATTTCTTTTAATATTTATTTGTTCTTCATTCATGTCCGCCGCACAAACCAGCCCTCCCAAAAAATTAAAAGTGTTTATTGATTGCAGAACAAACTGTGATGAAAATTATATCCGATCAGAAATAAATTTCATTGACTTTGTAATTGATAGAGTAGCGGCTGATGTGCATATTTTAATAACTTCCAGAGAAAATGGGAGCGGAGGCAGTAATGTTCAATTTATTTTTTTTGGACAAAATAATTTTAAAATCCGTACTGATACACTTATTTATAATCAATCGCCTATTGCCACTAATAATGAAATACGGATCCAGATAACCAAAAGAATTCGTTTGGGAATACTTCCATTTTTAACCAAAGCATCTAACAGCGGGTTAATTAGTGTGGAAAAAGAGGTTATTGATGAAATTAAAAAGGATACAATAAAAAATTCCCAAGCTCAAAAAAATTCAGCAATCCAAACAAAAGATAAATGGAATTATTGGGTTTATAGAATTGGACTGGATGGCAGATACAATGCTGACGAGAATTATAAAAGCAGCGCTGTTAGTAATTACCTATCAGCTAACCAAACAACTGATAAATCCAGAATAAATTTTTCAGCATACTCAAATAATGAAATTTCCATTTATAATTATAAAGATAGCGCCAACATAACCAAGTATAAAGTTGTGAACAATAATTATCAGCTTACTCATTATTTAATTAAAAGTATTAGTGATCATTGGAGTGTTGGCTATGAAACCAGTTTTAGCAGCAGTACATTTTCCAACAATAAAGGCAGAATATATCTAAGTCCAGGTATTGAGTATGCTGTTTTTCCTTACACGCAGGTTAATAATAAATTTTTGACTGTTAGCTACAATTTAGGTGTATGGCATAATAAATATTATGATACAACGATTTATGATAAAACTTCTGAGGTTCTGCTTGGCCATAAGATTTATGCAAAATTAGCTTTAAACCAAAAGTGGGGAGATGTAAATACGGGCATTACTTATAGCAATTATTTTTTGGATTGGAAGTTAAACAACCTGTCGCTGAATTTAGAAGTTAATGTAAGAGTTACCGGGGGTCTATCTTTTTATATTTACTCCTATGGAGGATTGATTCACGATCAGATTTACCTTACAAAAGGTAATACAACATTGCAGGAGGTTTTAACCCGGCGAAGGCAGTTAGCATCAAGCTATAATTTTTTCACCAGTGTTGGCGTAAGCTATCGCTTTGGCAGCATACTCAATAACTTTGTTAATCCCAGATTTTCGAATTATTAATAAGTACGATTCTTTAATGATCGTTCAATTTCTTAAACTTTTTAAAGCTCAAATCCAGTAATTCAAAATCACCAGCATTTTGTAAACTGTAATGCCACCATTCGCTCTCCAAAGATTTGAATCCATACTTTTCCATCAAAGATTTCAACAAAGTCCTGTTCTTTAAACTTTCTACAGAGAGTTTTTTAAAAGTGTGATGTGCCGTGTCACTAAAATTATCATAACCCGTGCCCATATTTAATTCCGTGCCATCTGCAATTCTAATAATTGTAAGGTCAACTGCAGTGCCACGGTTGTGTCCGCTACCTTTTGCAGGGTTGGCAACATAGCGTTCATCTTTTATAGGTTGCCACATTTTTACCGTAACATAATAAGGGCGGTAAGCATCATAAATTTTTAAAGCCAGCCCTATACCCTTAAGTTCTTTTTGAATGTCTTTTAAAGCCTCTGCCGCAGCCAGCCGTAAATATGTTGTGTTTATGGGTGGGTATAATTTTGTATGCATAAAATTATTAGGGGTGGCATATCGTATATCAAAGTAAATGTTGCTTATTATCTTTTTAAGATCAACCATTTTCTTTTCAGGATGCGCTTTTACTGAATTACGGTAGGCTTTGATGCTTTTAATTACGTATGGAGTTGATTTGTTTAAAACACTATCTTGCCCATAAATTGTTGTAAGCATTATCGAAAGAAATAAGTTAATAAGAATTATTTTTTTCATACAACATTTTAAATTCTGTTATAATAACTGCCAATATGTTCAGCTACAGACATATCTTAATTATTGCCGGTGCATTTTTTTGCAATGCTTTTTATTCCTGTAAAAATAATCATGCTGCTGATACCCCGCAAATTATTGAAACGCCGGAAAAAATGGATGAACACGTTAGTGAAAATATTAAAGATGTTTTGTTTTATGCTGCTGAACATTCCGGTAAAATTAATGATACCATACAATTGTACGCTACTCCATTTGTTGATTCATTTTATAAAGAGAATAATTACAGTAATGTTTGGAGTAAAAAAGAAGTTTGGAATGCTATGTCAGACTCTCTTTTTACATTTATTAAACACGCAGAGGAATATGGGCTATATCCCACAGATTACCACTTGAGTGATATAACTTTTTTAAAAAATAAATTATTAACAGACAGCATTGCTAAAACAGATGCCAATTTGTGGACACAGGCTGATATAATACTTACAGATGCTTTCATGCAAATATCCAGGCATTTAAAATGGGGCAGGCTGCTGCCAGACAGTATTTCCCTTATGCATAGAAACATCTATACCAGTAATCTTTTTTCAAAAAAATTGAATACTTTTTTTGCAGCAAAAAATATAACACAGATATTTTCATCGCTTGAGCCTGATAACATCGGCTACATTAACATAAGAAAGAGCATGAAAAAGTTTGTTGACAGTATGGATAAGAAGAAATACACTTATGTTGTTTATCAAAAAAAAGATTCTTTGTCTTTTATTAAAAATCTTAAAAAAAGATTAAGTGAAGATGGTTATATAAATATTTCATATTCTGATTCAGCCCAGATTGCAGAAGGGATTAAAAAATTTCAAAAAATAAAAGGCGTAAAAATAGATGGAAAAATATCACTCTCCCTTGTAAGCAGTTTAAACAATACAGATGCAGAGAAATTTAAAAAGATTGCCATAAACCTGGATCGCTTTAAGCAATTGCCTGATAAGTTTCCGCAAAAATACATCTGGGTTAATCTGCCTGGTTATTACCTGCAGGTTTGGGATGGTGATACAGTAGTTTTGGAATCAAAAATAATTATTGGTAAGCCTGCCACAAGAACGCCCCAGCTTACAAGCGCGATAACGGATATGATTACGTATCCGCAATGGACAATTCCTAATAGCATTATTAAAAAAGATATTTTGCCTGCAATGAAAAGTGATCCGGGTTATTTGGCAAGAAAAGGTTTTAGCTTGGTTAATGAAAAAGGAGAAACGATTGATCCCTATTCAATTAACTGGCAAAAATATTCCAAAGGCATACCGTATAAAATTGTGCAGGGCAGCGGTGACGATAATGCCCTGGGTATTTTTAAATTTAATTTTAATAACCCTTACAGTGTTTACCTGCATGATACTAATCAGCGTTATCTTTTTAAAAATACACAACGTGCGTTAAGTCACGGTTGCGTTCGGGTACAAGACTGGCAGGCACTTGCTTTCTTTATTACAGCCAACGACAGTTTGCTGCAAAAAGAAAAAGCAGCAATAAGTTACAACAGCGATTCAATTAAAGTTTGGCTTGGTAATAAAGTGAGAAAACGTATAATTGTAAAAAATCATTTGCCATTATATATCCGGTACTTTACCTGCCAGGGCAAAAAGGGTAAAATATTTTTTTATGATGATGTATATGGAGAAGATAAGGTTTTAAAAGAAAAGTATTTCGCTAACAAATGATTCGCCAGCTGAAAGTATTGTGTAAAATGATGACGACTGCAAAATATGTTTTATTGAGTACCATTTTATTTCTAACCTTTAATGGTGCAGCACAGGATTCTTCAATTATTAAAACCAAAGCACCAGGCAATCCAAAACAGATAGTTATTAAATATGGCATCGCCAGCTTTTATCATGAAAAATTTAATGGAAGAAAAACGGCTAACGGAGATATTTATAATTCCTCTAAGCTTACTGCAGCTTGTAATATTTTGCCTTTGGGCACCTGGGTAAAGGTTACCAATTTAAAAAATGAAAAAACAGTTATAGTACAGATAAACGACAGGTTGCATCATAAAAATATGCGGTTGATTGATCTAACAAAAACTGCCGCCAAAAAACTGGATTTTATTTCCCGTGGGCTTACCAAAGTGAAAGTGGAAGTGCTTGGTAAACTCAGAAGTAAATAGTTTGATTTTTTACTCTATTAATTTAGTAGCCAACCAAAGAGTGCAATATGTTAGGAATTAATTTCTTACTTTGATAGTAAGCCATTATTTTTGTCCCGAATAAGAAAATTAACTTTTTATGAAGAATTTATTATTAACAGTTATTACCATAGCTTTTTTAACTGGTGCATTTGCACAAACTACAGATTATCGTAAACAATCCAGCATAGGCGTTAACTTTTTTCTTAACGACTTTAAAACTGCTACCGAATTAAGAAATAGTGGCTTATCCAGTGTGATAAGAAGTAAAAATTTATTCAGATTTTCACGCATGAATCCTGGAATGGCAGTTAGCTACTTGAAAGGTTTGAGCAATCATGTGGATTTTGTGGGAACTCTTGGAGGTTCATTTGTAAATTACCCGCCTGTTACAGGTTCTTTTACAACCGCTACAGGCAGTAATGAATTTTTATTGGAAGCAACTGCAGGGGTTAATGTAAAGTTATTAAGTGATAAATATAGGGTAGTCCCTTTTGCACATGCAGCTGTAGGTACCAGTAAATATTTAAAAAATTATGCAGCATTTATACCGGTAGGCGCAGGGTTGCAGGTTAAGTTAGGTGATGAAAGTTTTATTATAATCAATTCTCAGTATCGCCTTGCCATTACTGAAAAATCGGCTTTTCATTTATATCATAGTGTTGGTATAACAGGTCCTATCACCACAAGAAAAGTAGAACCAGTTAAGGAAGTAGAAATTCCTGTTATGGTACCCGCTGACCGTGATGGTGATGGCATATTAGATAATGTTGATGAATGCCCTGATCAGGCAGGACCTGCATCTTTAAATGGCTGTCCGGACAGAGATGGGGATAACATTGCAGATAAAAATGATAATTGCCCTGATGTAGCAGGGTTGGCAAAGTACAAAGGATGTCCTATCCCCGATACTGATAAAGATGGCATTAACGACGAAGAAGATAAATGCCCAACTGTACCAGGTGTAGCAAGATATCAGGGATGCCCCGTGCCGGATACGGACAGAGATGGTGTAAATGATGAGGAAGATAAATGCCCTAACGAAGCAGGCCCTGCATCAAACTTTGGATGCCCGGTTATTCAGCAGGAAATTATTGAAAAAGTAAATGTTGCAGCAAAAAACATATTCTTTGCAACGGGCAGCGCCAAATTGCTTGCTAAGTCTTATCCATCGTTAAATAGTGTTGTAAAAATTCTTCAGGATAACCCAAGCTACAGAGTGGACATTGAAGGACATACTGATATTACAGGAACCAGTGAAAAAAATCACGTTTTGTCTCATGATCGTGCAAATTCTGTAAAAGCATATTTAGTAAGCAAAGGAATAGATGAGAGCAGAATGACAACAGAAGGATATGGACCTGATAAACCTATTGCGGATAATAAAACTGCTGCTGGTAAAGCTAAGAACAGAAGAGTAGAAATGAAGTTGAGAAATTATTAATACAAGTTTTATAATGAATGTAAACCCTCTGCTTGCAGGGGGTTTTTATTTGCAACTAAGGTTACAAACTGTTTATTCTTTATTTGTATTTAGGTTAAGTATTTTTCCTTTTAACCAGGATTTGTATTCTCTTTTTAAATTCTTTTTATTTTGATTGGTAAGATTATCATCATCAAGGTTTGTAAGGTTTGGCTTGCCTGCATTTACCCATGCGGTGTACCAAAAATCAGCCAGGGCAGTTATAGATAAACGCATTTGATTTTCCACCATACCTTTTAAAGATTGATTATATTGTATTGTATATTCATTTGCATACACAGGTTGGTTAAAATACAATACTACTTTTCCTGAATCATCTTTTTTGTACAATTTATCTTTAGCAAAATTTGCCTTAACAGTTTTTTCGGCAAGCAATAATGTATCAACCAGTGTATGTGAATGTTTAATAATACTCCAAGTTGCTGCAGTTACATCATTAAGATACTTTGCACCACCGGTATAAAGATTATAGTTGCGGCCCAATAATTCCGGAATACGGGATTCCCAAAATGCATGAATACCTTTTTGATTCGTTAATTGCCCATCATGGTTAGAGCTTGTATGCAAAGGCACATGAGCATCTGCTATGTAATGCCCCAATTCCGCTGATAAAAATAAAATATCAGATTTATTTTTCCTTGTAAAAGCAATGGTAAGTTTATCCATTAAAGATTGAATATACCACGGCAATGTGCCAGTTTTTTGCAGAAAAGTGCTATCATATTTTACGTTGGCTTCTTTAAATGTTTTGGGCATTGCCTCAATGCTAACTTTTCCAAAATCTTCAAGATCAATATAATGTCTGGGCGCCTCTGCCTTATCATTCAATAAACCTCTGCGTAAATCTGGCACTACTGCACCTTCGGTGATAAAATCAATATGGTTGTAATAAAAAATTCTCATTTCGATAGGCAATGCAAATACCGCAGAACGGCTTATGTGTTTATGCCCCCATGCTCCCCAGGCAAATAATAAAGTAGTGCTGCTACAAATAAATGCGAGAGCAAATAATGCTTTTATTACATTTCTTTTCACCATTATATTTTCAGTTTTAGGTTATGAAAAATAAAAAACTCTGCAATTGCAGCCTCTCAAAGTTTAATAATCGTTTGTTTTTGGAGGTTGTTTGGTTACTGGCTTTTTTGTTTTATCCTCAGGCTTTACTGCAGGTGGGGTAATTTTTATATCTTTTTTATCAACTGGTTTAAGGGGATCTGTCTTGATTTCAGTCTTAATATTTTTATCTTCTTTAACTTCTGTTTTATTTCCCTTGTCTCCTTTATCTTCCAGAGGAACCTGGTTCATGTCTTTTAGTTGGTCTTTATTAAATTCGGATTCAACAGGAGATGTAAGCTCGCTTCCTTCGTAGTCAGATGCGTCCCCATTGCCTTCATTATCCATTTCTGAGCCATCACCCTGTTGAATTATATTATTAAAATTTTGATCAGCATAAATTGGGTTGTTATTTAATTCAGCGGGTTTTTGAAATTCAGCTTTGGGATCAATCCCCAGTCTTTTATCAGCATAAACTTTTTTCATAAAATATGCCCACTCCGGCATAGCCATTTCATTGCCTCCATTTGTCCATCGTATTCTTAAAAATTCATCATCGCAACCAACCCAGGCACCGGCTAACAATTGCGGTGTATAGCCGAGAAACCAGCCATCAGTATTGTTTTGCGTAGTACCTGTTTTGCCACCCATGGCGCCGTTTATGCCAAACCTGCCACGCATAGAATGTCCGGTACCAAAATCAACAACACCCTGCATCATTTTATACATTGTATATGCATCAGCTTCGCTGATTATTTGTTTTGATTCCGGCTGAAAAGTTTCCAATACATTACCATTTTTATCTTCAATACGGGTTAAAAAAATCGGCTCCGTACTAAAGCCACGATTGGGAAACATGGTATAGGAATGAAGCATTTCGTATAAGGTTAAACCTGCAGTACCTAAGGCAATAGAAGGTACTATCGGTATTGAGCTTTTTATCCCCGCAAGGTGTGCAAACTCTGCGGTTTTTTTAGGACCAATACGGCTCATAAGATCGTAAGCACCTGTATTTAAAGAGCGGGCAAGACAATAAGCCATTGTACCGCCTCTGTCGCCGGAAATTGTTTTACCATTTAATGTAATTGCACGTCCGCCAATGTAACTATCTGGTGTTAGCCCGGCATCAATTAAAGCCAATGTATATAATAAAGGTTTAAAGGTTGAGCCTACCTGCCTGTTTGCAGTAACGTGATCAAACTTGAACCATTTAAAATCAATTCCGCCAACCCAGGCTTTCATTTCTCCTGTTATTGGATCCATAGCAGCAAAAGATGTTTGCATCATTTGCTTAAGATATTTTATTGAATCAACTGGGGTCATTGTTGTATCCTTTTGTCTTTCTTTATTCCAGGTAAAAATTTTCATTTTTACAGGTACATAAAAAGACTTCTTAATATCTTCCACTTTCATTTCATCTTCACTCATTTGCCTCCAGCGCTCACTTTCCTTCATTGTTCGCAATAAAATATTCTGGTGATTTTTCCAAACATCTTTACCCAATTGCGCATTGAATTTTTTTTGCATTGCATTCATGTGCAGTATTACTGCTTCTTCAGCATACAATTGCATTAAAGGATCAATGGTGGTGTATATTTTTAATCCATCCCTGTACAAATCATAATTTCTTCCTGTTTTTGGGTCAGTATGGATTTTACACCACTCGTTTAATTTTTTACTCAGCACAGCACGGAAGTAGGGGGCAATACCCAGGTTTTCATCTAGCTTTTTATATTTTATATTCAGTGGTTTCTTCTTTAAAATATTAGCTTCGCTCTCTTTAATCACATTGTTCGTTACCATTCTATCCAGCACCAGGTTTCTTCTGTTGGTTGCAGCCTGCGGATGTCTCACCGGGTCGTATAATCCCGGACCTTTTAACATGCCCACTAACAAAGCAGCTTCTTCAACTTTTAGCTGTGAAGGTTCTTTTTGAAAATAAACCCGGGATGCATTGCGAATACCATATATATTGAGCCATGCAACACGGTTTAAATACAGGGCTATAATTTCTTGCTTGGTAAAATTCTTTTCAAGTTTTAAGGCAACTATCCATTCTTTTAATTTTTCCAGTAATCTTTTGCCAAACCAGCCACGTCCCTGGTCTAATATATCTTTTGCCAGTTGTTGTGTTAGCGTGCTGCCGCCACCTTCGCCGCCCAGGCTTTTAAGTGCACGTCCTAACGCAATTACATCTATGCCAGAATGGTTGTAAAATCTAACATCTTCAGTTGCTATAAGTGCATTGATTACATTGGGTGAAATATCTTTAAAATCAACAGAGCTACGATTTTCAGCGTAAATTTTACCCATAAGGGTAGTGCCATCGTTTGCATAAATTTCTGAAGCAAGATTAGCCTGGGGGTTTTCAAGTTCTTGCAAAGACGGCAGCTTGCCAAAAATCCCCAGCATAGTGCATAATAAAATGAGCACAAACAAACCAAGCCCCCCCAGTACAGTGTACCACAAATATTTTATGGGTTTTGGTACAGTGCTCTTTTTTGTCGGGCTATTCTTTACACTTTTCATGATAAAATTTTGGAATAAAACAAGAGTGAAATAACTAAGGGATTAATTCCTGTAATATTTATATCACCAAAGATAATTTAAGGTAATATCTAAGTAAAAACTATTTTAGTTAAAGTTGTGTACTAAAACCTTCCGGGATATTTAGTGTTAAGCAATTTTATATAAGCAGTAAGGTCTTTATTGGCTTTTAAAACCTGAAGATTTGCATCTGAAATTATGGTAAAAGAATATTTTGCTGC
>JBKJLG010000100.1:0-3370 GCA_046596995.1 Chitinophagaceae bacterium | reverse complement strand
ATTAAAAAAGAAGGGACTGCCGTGGGAGAAAGCAAAAGCATTTGATAATTCTGCCGCTGTGGGCAAATTTATTGATATCACCCCCGCCTTGAATAAAAAAAATATCAACTTTTCTTTTAATAAGAATAAAGAGGAAGTACAAAAAGGCAATTCATCACAAATGCTTTTTAGTTTTGACAAGATAATTTCCAATATCTCTAACTACTTCTCCATAAACATAGGTGATCTTATTTTTACAGGAACACCTGCGGGCGTTGGCGAGTGTGTAGTGGGCGACGAACTGGAGGGCTTTGTAGAAGGAGAAAGCATGCTTGCAATGGAGATAAAATAAATCTTGCGCCACAAAGGCGCAAAGCCACGAAGGTTCACTAAGATTTTATGGTGTGTTAATTATTAAGGCAAGTTGAGGCAAAAGCTCTTTGTGTTTCTTTCTGTCTTTGGTGTAGGCGTTGCCATGTAGAAAAATAAATCTTTTGCCGCAAAGGCACAAGGTCACAACAGTTTACTAAGATTTTAGGTTGTATTAATTATTAAGTCAGTTGAAGGAAAGGTTTCTTTCTGTCTTTGCGCCTTAGTGGCAATTTCTTACAAATAAAAAACCGCTCATCTCTGAACGGCAATATTCTTATAGCTAAAGTTATTAACTACCAGCTTGCTTTCAATATTCATCTTCATTAAAAAAGAAATCTTCCTGGCTGGGATAATCCGGCCAAATATCTTCCAATCCCTCATAAATTTCACCACCTTCATCTTCCAGCTCCTGCAAATTCTCTACCACTTCAATGGGTGCGCCACTGCGTATTGAAAAATCTATCAGTTCATCTTTTGTAGCGGGCCAAGGCGCATCTTCAAGGTGTGAGGCTAATTCTAATGTCCAGAACATATATTGTTTTCTCCTTAATTATAAGAGGTTTTTAACCTCCAATTTTTTCGCAAATGTATAAGTTAAATTGATATAACCAAAAGTTGTTTTTTAAAGTACTTTTTTAAATAGTGAAATGATATACGCAAAAGTTGCCTCCTGAGTATTATTTATTTCTGTTTGTAATATAAATTTTACATTTAAGCTATGTTGAGGGCAAAAAATATTTATAAAAACTACGGGCAATTGCCTGTACTTAAAGGTGTTGATATTGAAATTAGCAAAGGAGAAATAGTAAGTATTTCGGGCTCATCCGGTGCAGGCAAAAGCACATTGCTGCATATTTTGGGAACACTGGATACAGCAGATAAAGGAGAAATTTTTTTAAATGAAGAAAGAATAGATAAGCTAAAAGGCAAAAAATTGGCAGCTTTTAGAAATAAGCATATTGGGTTTGTTTTTCAATTCCATCATTTGCTACCTGAATTTACTGCTCTTGAAAATGTTTCTATTCCCGGATGGATAGCTGGAAGAAAGAAAAAAGAAGTAATGGAAAAGGCAAACTCATTATTAAAAATTTTAGGATTGGAAAACAGGGGAGAACATAAACCTAATGAACTTTCAGGTGGTGAGCAGCAGCGGGTTGCTGTTGCAAGGGCATTAGTAAATAACCCTTCAATTGTAATGGCTGATGAGCCTACCGGTAATTTAGATAGCGCAAATGCTAAGGAGCTTCACAATCTTTTTATTGATCTTAGAGAAAAATTTAATCAAACATTTTTAATTGTAACACACAATGAAGAACTGGCGCAAATGAGTGATAGGATTTTGCATATGAAGGATGGGAGGATTGTATAAAATAATATAAATGTGATTAAAGGATTAAGAGGATCATAACGATTTTAAAATTTATGTTTATCATACTTTTTATTTGTTTCCTCTTAATCTTTTTTAATTCTACCCAAATCATTGCCTGTCCCGATCCTTCGGGAGACCAGATATTCTTGGCTTCCAGGCAATTTCATTAACGTTAAGGAGATGCCCTACATATCTTGCCAACACAAAAAGATAATCACTAAGCCGGTTTAAATATTTTATAATAAGAGGCTCAACAAATAAATTTTGTTCCTGCATATTTACACACCACCTTTCTGCACGGCGGCAAACACATCTTGCAATGTGCGTTGTAGAAATTGCTATATGCCCACCCGGTAAAATAAAATGTTTCATCTCGGGTAATTTATCATTCATGCCATCAATTTCTTTTTCTAAAAGTTCCACATCACTTTCTTTAAGGTCAGGAATTTTTAGCTTTTGTTCTTTATCCGGATCACAGGCAAGCGAAGAGCCAATGGTAAACAATCTATCCTGAATTTCTTTTAAAATATTTTTTGAATGATTATCATTACAATGATCGTTAACCAGCCCGATATATGAATTCAATTCATCTACAGTGCCGTAAGTTTCAATGCGGATGTTGCTTTTAGAAACTTTCGTTCCTCCAATTAAACTTGTTTTACCAAGATCTCCTGTTTTTGTATAAATTTTTTGAGCCATTCCCCTGTCCCCTAAAGGGGTATTAAAAGTTTTAAAAATAAATATTTTATAGTTGTTTTTTTGTTTACTGGATTAACCAAAATTACATAGCCGTTTCCAAAGCCCCTTTAGGGGTTGGGGTTTTAATATCGCTTTCAATAATACCATCTCTTAAACGCACTACCCTGTGTGCATAATTGGCAATATCTTCTTCATGCGTAACAAGAATTACCGTATTGCCCTGTTGTTGAATTTTGCCAAATATCTCCATTATTTCAACAGACGTTTTTGAATCTAGATTGCCTGTTGGCTCATCGGCTAAAATAATAGAAGGGTTATTTACCAAGGCTCTTGCAATGGCAACTCTTTGTCCCTGTCCGCCGGAAAGCTCATTAGGTTTATGATGACTTCTGTCTGCAAGCCCAACCCTGTCAAGCATTTCAAGCGCCTGCTCAATTCTCTTTTTTTTTGAGGTGCCATTGTAAACCAAAGGCAGCGCTACATTTTCAGCGGCGGTTAACCTTGGTAATAAATTAAATTGCTGAAAAACAAAGCCGATCTCTTTGTTACGCACTTCAGCAAGGTCGTTATCACTCATTTTACTTACATCTTTATCATTTAAAATGTAATGTCCTCCGGTTGGCGAATCCAGGCATCCCAATATATTCATGAGTGTAGATTTTCCGCTTCCGCTCGGTCCCATTAAAGCAACATATTCATTTTTAAAAATATCAAGAGAAATGTTTTTAAGCACTTTCAATTCCTGCCTGCCCAGGTAATAGCTTTTATTTATTTTATCAAGATGAATGATACCCCCTGTCCCCCTGAAGGGGTAACCTATTTCGTTAACAAGTTTAATATTTGCATCTATGTTCAACTCGTATTTTTTAAAAATGATTTTATAAATAAAAAGCTATGATGAATTAATAAACATTCATCCTAAGTTCCTCCTTTAGGGGGCGGAGGGGGTAT
>JBKJLG010000350.1:0-6645 GCA_046596995.1 Chitinophagaceae bacterium | reverse complement strand
TGAGCAAGCCTGATGGTTGGGAAATTTGCAGGACGCATTCTTAAAAATAAAATATTTGCATCCACATTTTTTAACTGGTATTTCTTTTTTAAAAAAATATATTCTTTTTGCAGCATTTTCGGGTAATCATTTTTAAAATCTGCATTTAACAAACCTGCCTGCCCTAATAAAATAGCTTCAATTTGGTGAATTTGATTTTTATGTTTTGCCAAAATATTTATGGGTATTGACATGGCTATTTTTTCAAAAGCTTCGCTGTTTTGTTTTATCCCAAAATTTCTTGCAATCAGCCACCAAAAAGTTTCTTCCCAGTGAAAATTATTTTTTTTCAATAACTCCAAAATGTATTTTGATTTTTGCTCCAGTCTTTCAGCAAGCAATCTTTGTTTCCAGCTTGTTAGCGTTAACTCACTTACTGTATGAATTTGTTTTTCGCAGGGAATAAAAGATTGAGCATTCATCAGGTTTTCATATTTCTCTAATAATATTTTAGAAACTCTGTGTTGTAGTACCAGCGTAGGAAGTTGATTGCCATGGTTGTCTTTAATATCAAAATCATTCTCCCAAACAACATGCAAAATAATGTTGTGATAATTTTTGTCAGATGAATGGGCATGCAGATTCCAGTCTGAGGATTTTATATGCAACTCAATGTTGCCCGCCAAAACAATGTTATTTATTTTTATTTTAGCTTGATGAAAATCAGGACCCTGATTAGTATTTACGATACCTGGATAAATTATTTGCAAGGTGTCACCGCCTGTAGTTGTTAGCTCATTTAAATTATAATGCTGAAACTGCCAAATGTATTGCAGGAGTTTTTCCTTCATCAATGCAAAAGTTGAGGAAGGAAGTTAAGAAATTTATCACTAGTTTAATTTAGATAATTCATATACAACACGACTAACTGGCAAACCCATAACATTGTAAAAATCGCCATTGATTGATTTTATGCCGGTAACTCCAATCCACTCTTGTATAGCGTATGCGCCGGCTTTATCATATGGCTTGTATTTATCTACATAAAATTTTATTTGCTCAATACTTAAATCATTAAACGTAACTTCTGTAATATCATAAAAAAGTATTTCCCTACCCTTATGCAAAATACATACACCGGTTATTACACGGTGCAATTGTCCGGAAAGCTTGGTGAGTATTTCTACTGCATGCTGCTTATCCTTTGGCTTCCCAATTATTTCATTCTCATAAACAACAATTGTATCTGCCGATAAAATGGGCGTTTCATCGCCATGTAATATTTTAATTGCAGCCGCTTTGTTTTTTGCAATGTGTAACGCAACATCGGTTGGTGAAAATGTTTGCGGATAACTTTCATCCGTTTCTTTTACAATTACATCAAAGTCAACTTCTGCCCATTGTAAAAGTTGCTTGCGGCGGGGAGATTGTGAGGCTAAAATAATTTTCATTTTATAAATAAATTCTGAAAAAAATCATTGATAAAATGCCTGTGAACATTACCATTTTTACAGCACTGCTGAGCATGTGATAATCTTTTTGCAAGTTGGCGGAATATAATTTTTTTAATATCCAGAGTAAAGGAAGGATAATAAACAATACACAATACAAAGCGGAATACCACCAGTTTAATTGTAAAACATAAATCTGCAAAACCGCAACAGACGCCAATAACACTGAAAGCCAAACGGCAGAAAAAACTTTTGATACAGGTATTCCCCAAGCAATAGGCATGGTGGCACATCCATATCTTGCATCACCTTCCATATCTTCCATGTCTTTAACTACTTCCCGTATAAGTGATATTACAAATGCAAACCCTGCATACAGAAAAGAAATTTTAAAAAGCCTTGCATTAGTACTTATGCTTACTGAAAGATCTTCTTTTTTAAATTCAGCCAGCGTAAGCACTAAAATTACCCATGCTGTAAGCAGTGAGATTAAAATATTGCCTACGAGTAATTTTTTTTTAAAAGTTGTGGAATAAAACCATAATGCAGCAATGGCAAGCAGATTAAAAAAAGGTATGTAAATGTTCTTAATTAAATATCCTGCATAACAGCTTATAGCAAAGCCTGAAAAAGATAAAATAAGATGCAGGACAATTGCCCATCTTCTTTTTATATATTTTTCAATTATTAAATGAGAAGGCTTGTTTATCTGGTCAATGTTAAGATCGAAATAATCGTTTATTATGTAGCCTGCTGCTGCAATACAAAGGGAAGCAAAAACCAGTAAATAAAAAATAAATGGTGATAATGTAAAGGTTATTTCAGGATAACCCCTGTACACAAAAGGTAAAATACAATAGAAAAATAAAATTTGAGTAAGCGCTATAAAAACCAGATTTGGCCAACGAATTAATTTTAAAAAAGCTGCCAAAAGATTCATGAAGATAAATTCGGTAATTATTTAACCGGCCAATGTCCGTTAAGTTTTAAAACTTTCTCAATTACATCCCGTACGCAACCATGCCCTCCGTTAAAAGGTGAAATATATTTTACGGTTTGCTTAAGTTCCTGTACTGCATCAGCAGGGCAGCATGATAAGCCAACAATATTCATACAACCATAATCCGGAATATCATCACCCATATACAAAACAGTATCAGCCTCAAGGTGGTTATCCGCCATGTAGTTTTTTAATAATTCTTTTTTGTCAGGCACACTCATAAAAACATCTTTTACACCCAGATGATACAAACGTTTTTTTGTGGGAGCCGATGTACTGCCGGAAATTACAACCATCGTGTATCCGTTTTCTGCGGCAACATGCATAGCATATCCATCTTTAATGTCCGTTTTTCTCAGCCACTCAGTATCATTAAGTATTAATAGAGAGCCGTCTGTAATAACGCCATCCATATCAAATACAAAAGTTTTTACCGGCTTAAATAATTCTAAAACATTCATACCCTAAATCCCTAAAGGGACTTTATATAGTTTATAATAAATAATGTTTTCAATAATTACCGGACTTTAGAAACCCTAAGACTTTTTTGGTTGATTGTCTCTCCATTCGTACACCCAACTACTTTGTATCATTTCCAAATGCCCTTCATTGCTCTCAGCAGCTTTGCCTGTGAAACCTGGTATTTCTAAAACCCATTTTAAAAGATCAGTAAAACGCAGCCGGTAAATTTTGCTTTCACCAAAATCATCACCAAACCTTTCGTAAAGTTTCAAGGCTATATCTTCGTAATCATTCCAGTTAATGGGTGGCTCAAAATTCATAATGTAAATTTACTCTCCTAAAAATTGTGTTTGGTCAGGCAGGGTTACAATAATTTCACCGCCAGTTGGGTGCAGCACACACTGGCAACCCAGCCGTGAGTTTAATCTTGGGTTTACAGCCCTGTCAATAAAATCTTCTTCTTTATCACTTAACTCTTCCACCAGGTCTTCTCCTTTTTCAATATATAAATGACAAGTACTGCAGGCGCATACACCCCCGCAATTGTGGTGCAAATCAATATCATTAATAAGTGCAACTTCTAAAAGTGATTGATCCGAAGCAACATTTTCTATAGTGATAGGCTGTAAACCTTTTTGTTCAAACTTAAACGTAACCTTATACATCTTCTTGCTTTAAAAGATGCAAATTTACGTGATAGCGTCCATAAGAGTTTAACCTTTTTAATCTGCAGCAGTATGCTACTTTTTTTGGTGAAGCTTTAAAATGCTTTCGGAAAGTTTAAGATATAAATACTTCAGATCAGGATGTGCTGAAAGAATTTGCAGGTGTTTGCCCAAGGTATAAATATCTTCTCTTATTGCAGGGCCTGTTTGTACTGCTTTGGGAGCATTGGTTTGTATGCGGCTAACAGTTTCGTTTATTAAGGGAAATAATTCTTTAAAATCTATGTTTTCAGTTTTGCAAAATTCATCTGCCATAGCAAATAAGTGATTGGTGAAATTGCTTACCAGTACGGCAGCCACATGATATTTCAACCGTTCTGCATCACTCACTAAAGAAACATACGGAGAAAGTGTAAGAGCAAATTTTCTGAGTTGCAAAGTTGTTTCATCGCTGCTTCCATCCACCATTAAAGGTATCTCAGGTAAAACTTCAGTATTTTTTGCCAGGCTTTGCAATGGATAAATAATCCCGTAATTGGCAGATATATTTTTTAAAATATCTTTTGATACTGAACCGGCCGTGTGCACAACCAGTTTTTTATCTAACTGAATATATTGATCTAAATGGTATAATGCTGTATCAGTAATTGCAAACAAATAAAGGTCAGCATCTTTGTGTTGTGTAGTTACAAAAGTTCCAAAATCGCAATTAAAACTGGCAGCAAGTTTTTTGGCACTCTCTTCATTCCTGCTTAGGACCTGCACAATTTCATGACCGCCATTGTGTATAAGCTTACCCAATACCGTGGCCACATTTCCAGTACCTATAATTACAATCTTCATAAATAAATAATTTGAAACACAGATTTTATAAGGTAGTTAAGAATTGTAACATTACTGGCAATAGTAGTACCAATTTTAATTAAAATCAATTGCCTACAAATTAAAGAAAAAAAATATTCATACAGTTTATAAAAGTTAACAAAAGGCTGAGTTTTGAATTTTAAGCTAATATTGCAGGTAATATAATCAAACAAAAATATTTAGTTAAGCTGGATAAATAATTTATGGCAAAGAACCTATTGATAGTTGAGTCGCCTGCTAAGGCAAAAACAATTGAAAAAATTCTGGGTAAAGATTTTGAAGTCAAGAGTTGTTACGGGCATATAAGAGATCTTGAAAAAGATGACATGGGTATTGATATTAAAAATGATTTTAAGCCCCGTTATAAAGTTCCTGATGAAAAAGCCAAAGTTGTAAAAGAATTACAAGCACTGGCAAAAAAAGCAGATGAAGTATGGCTAGCATCGGATGAAGACCGTGAGGGAGAAAGCATAAGCTGGCATTTGGCAGAAGTGCTTGGTTTGGATACAGCAAAAACAAAGCGAATCGTTTTTCATGAAATTACAAAACCCGCTATTGAAAAAGCCGTACAAAATCCCCGCCTTATAAATATGGATCTGGTAAATGCACAACAGGCAAGGCGTGTGCTCGACAGGATTGTTGGCTTTGAGTTATCTCCCGTACTCTGGAGAAAAATTGGAATGTCAGGCGGCTTAAGCGCCGGTCGTGTACAAAGTGTTGCAGTACGGTTAATTGTAGAAAGAGAAAGAGAAATCAATCAATTTAAAGTATCAACTCATTTTAAGGTAGAAGCATCACTTGCCTCCACAGATAGCAATAACAGAACAATAAATTTTAAGGCAGAAGATGGACGAAAGCATGAAATAGAAGCTGCCGAAAAGTTTTTAGAAAGCTGCAAAGGGGCAGATTATATTGTAAAAGACATTCAGGTAAAACCGGGAAAACGTACACCTGCTGCGCCTTTTACAACATCTACCTTACAACAGGAAGCCAGCCGTAAACTCGGTTATGGTGTAAGTAAAACCATGCTGCTTGCACAAAGGCTTTATGAAAGTGGTAAGATAAGTTATATGCGTACCGACAGCGTAAACCTTAGCGATACCGCTTTGGAAGATATTAAAAATGCTGTACGAAATTGCTGCGGAGAAAATTACATCGAGATAAGAAAATATAAGAATAAAAATGAAAGTGCCCAGGAAGCGCACGAAGCAATACGCCCAACTTACATGGATAACAGTACGGACACTGACCCTGAAACAAAACGCTTATATGAATTGATTTGGAAAAGAACAATGGCAAGCCAGATGAAGGATGCTGTGCTTGAAAAAACAATTGCAAAAATTAATATCAGCACCAACAACGAAGAACTTTCAGCATCTGGAGAGGTAATAAAATTTGATGGCTTTTTAAAAGTTTATATAGAAGGCAGCGATGAAGAAGAAAATGATGAAGCAGCAGAAGATGAAAGCCGTTTGCCAAATTTAACTGTCGGGCAAAAGTTGCAGTTTAACCAAATGACTGCAACAGAAAAATTTACAAGGCCTTCTGCCAGGTACACAGAAGCTTCTTTGGTAAAGAAGCTGGAAGAGCTTGGTATTGGGCGCCCAAGTACTTACGCACCAACCATAAGTACCATTGTAAAAAGGAATTATGTAGAGAAAAGAGATAAGGAAGGCACAAAAAGAAGTATACATGTTGTGCAATTAAAAAATGATGAAATACATAAATTGTTACAGCATGAAATTACAGGTGCAGAAAAATCAAAATTATTCCCCACAGATCTTGGGCTGGTTGTAACAGATTTTTTAAAACTGCATTTTGATGAGGTAATGGACTATTCATTTACCGCAAATATTGAAGAAGAATTTGACAAGATAGCAGAAGGCAAACAGCAGTGGAGCAAAATGGTTGGTGATTTTTACACTCCCTTTCATAAAGATGTAGAACACACGCTTGAAACGGCTGAAAGATCAGTAGGTGAAAGAGAATTGGGTAATGATCCTGTGAGTGGTAAACCCATAATTGCCCGGATGGGCAGATATGGCCCGATGGTTCAGGTGGGTGTGCAGGATGATGAAGAGAAACCCAAATTTGCAAAACTAAAAGTTAATCAAAGTATTGAAACCATAACCCTTGAAGAGGCACTTGAGCTTTTTAAATTACCATTAACATTGGGTGAATATGAGGGGCTGGAAGTTTCGGTAAATATTGGCAGGTTTGGCCC